>NZ_PZKN01000036.1 GCF_003046795.1 Desulfonatronum sp. SC1
AGGGGGTGGGGTGTGTCGCCGGACGGCTTTGCCGCCGCCTCGTCGGATGGAGCGGAGGCTAGGACTGATGACGCGGAGGGCTGGAACGTATCGGACGCTGTTGAACGGGGCGCGGACCGTTGGGTTTTGGTCGCGTCTCGCTGTTTCAGGGTTCCGAGGTAGTCTTCGCGCCATTCCTCATAGCACTCCCGAGGCAGTTCGCTGACGAAGAGGCTCGGCATGGCCGGTTCGCTGCCGCCCTGGAAGCGGTTGTAGACCGACGAGGGCACGAACAGGCCGAGATAGTCCCGGGCCCGGGTGCAGGCCACGTAGAGCAGGCGGCGTTCCTCTTCCAGGTCGTCGGCCTTGTCCAGGGCATGCCGGGACGGGAAGCGGCCGTTGACTAGGTCGATGATCAGCACGGACTTCCATTCCAGTCCCTTGGCCGAATGGACCGTGGACAACACCACGTAATCCTCCTGCTCGGAATCCACTTCGCCGCCCTCCTCCGGGCTTTCCAGGGTCAGTTCGGCCAAGAAGGCGTCCAGGTCGTCGAAACCCGCCGCTATCTGCTGGAGTTGGTCCAGCCCGGCCTGGCGGCGGGGGTAGTCGTCCGGATAGCGCTCCTGAAACAGGGGGCGGTAGAATTCCAGGATCCGCTCCAGGGCCGCGTCCGGAGCGGGCTTTTCCCGGCGCAGGTCATTGATCAGGGCGAAGGCCGCGGCCACGTCCGGAAACTTCTTCTCCACCTGGGCGACCTTCTTCTGGTCGCCTTCCAGCAGGGCCTTGCAGAACCCGGTACAGGTCTTGGGGCCCAGGCCCTTGACGTGGACCACGGCCCGCTGCCAGGCGGGCAGGTCCGCCGGGTTGGCGACCAGGCGCAAATAGGCCAGCACGTCCTTGATGTGCGCGGCCTCGGTGAACTTCAGCCCCCCGAATTTGCGAAACCGCAGTCCGATCCTGTTCAGCAGCATCTCCACGGGATAGGATTGGAAGCCGGCTCGGAAGAGCACGGCGATGTCCCGCAGCGGACATTCCCGGGACAATTCCAGAATTTTGTCCACCACGGCCTTGGCCTGGGTCTGGTCGCTGATGGTGTGGATCAGTTGGGGCTTGGGGCCCTCGGCGCGCCGGGAGAAGAGGTTCTTCTCGAATCTGGTGGTTGCGTTCTTGAGCAGGGCGTTGGTCAGGTCAAGAATGGGCTGGGCCGAGCGGTAGTTCTCTTCCAGCCGGACGATGGTCGTGTCGGGGTAGGTCTTGGGGAAGGCCAGAATGTTGCGCACCTCGGCCCCGCGAAAGGCGTAGATGGACTGGGCGTCGTCGCCTACGACCATCATCCCCCGCCCGTCCCCGGCCAGCAATTGGACCAGCCGGGCCTGGACCCTGTTGGTGTCCTGGAATTCGTCCACCATCACATGGCCGTGGCGCATGCGCAGGAATTCGGCCAGGTCTTCCCGCTCCCGGAGCAGGCGTTCCAGGTTGAAGAGCAGGTCGTCGTAGTCCATCAGTCCGTGACGCGGCTTGAACGCGGCATAGGCCTCGGCGATGAACTGGACGTCCCCGGCATAGGGCAGCAGATGCGGCGACTCCTGCTCCAGAAGCTGGGCGATGTCCACTTCCTTGTTCCGGGATTTGCTGATCAGTCCGAGAATGGTCGATTTTTTGGGAAAGGCCTTGTCGCCCTTGCCCAGGTTCAGGTCGTTGCGGACCTGGCCGAGCACGTCGCGCATGTCCGGGGAATCCATGATCGTGAACCGGTCCGGATAACCCAGGGCCGGGGCGTAGCGGCGCAGGACCGAGCTGGCGAAGGAGTGGAAGGTGCCTCCGGCCACGCCCCCCAGTTCCCGCCCAATCAGCCGGGCGGCCCGGTGCAGCATCTCCTGGGCCGCCTTGCGGGTGAAGGTGAGCAGCAGGATGTTCTCCGGGGCTACGCCCTGCCGGACCAGATAGGCCAAGCGGTAGGCGATGGTCCGGGTTTTGCCGCTGCCCGCCCCGGCGATGACCAGGAGCGGCCCCTGGCTGGAGTGCACGGCCTGCCACTGGGCCGGGTTGAGCTGCTTTTGAAAGTCGATGGTCATGGTTGGCGTCCCGGCTCAGCTGAGTGTTGAAAATGTCCTTATCCACAGTCCGTTCAAAAACCCCAAGTGCAAGAAGCAAGAAAAGTGCAAGGTCGAAGCGTATTGATTGATACGTGAGAGCTTGAACTTTTTGCAGCGACGCGGGAATTGGGAGTTTTTCAACGGACTGTCACCGGGAAAGAATCAGTTTGTGGCTTACGTCAAAGTGCTCCAGGACCAGCCGGCCCACGTCCCGGACCCGTTTTGGGCCGGAATGATCATCGGGCTCGTCGCCGGGCTGTATTTCGGGCGGCTCGGAATCGTAGAAAAACGCATCGTCCGGCGTATGGCAGCCCTGGCGGTCTTCCTTGCCGAAAACGCGGGTCTGGTCGAACTTGGCCCGGAGGGAGAAGCCCCGGTGCGGGACGCAGATCAGGTCCGGGATCGCCGGGTCGGACGGGGACGCTCCTCGCGCCGTCACGCCCGAAAGACTTTCGGGAGCACATTCCGGATAGGCTTCCCGCCAGGAAAGCACGTCGCGGATCACCGGTCGGCCTTGCCACTCCAGGCGTTTCAGTCCGATCCTGATCCGCTCTTCCAGACCTGCGGCCTCGTCCGGCGCGACCCGGCCGCGGCCAAAGCGGGAAGTATGCAGATAAATTCGGCCAGGGTCCAGGGCAAAGGCCCGGGTTTGGGCGGAGATGATTCCGGCGTCCAGCTCGTGGCGCGGCGATCCGTCGGTGACCAGCAGGCCCTGTTCCCGCAGCCAGGCGTTCAGATCCGCCTCCATGGTCAGGGCGGTGAAGCCGTGGTCCGCCAGGACCAGCAGCCGCTTGGGGTCCGGGAGCGCGGCGAAGCGTTCCAGCACGTCCCCCACCAGTTCGTCCCAGCGGCCCAGGAAGTCCAGGCTGGGGCCGTGCCAGGGGTGCGCGGGGTCTTCCAGGGCTGGGAAAAGAAAGTGTCCCAGGCGGTCGGTTTCCGTGAGCACGAAGACGAACAGGTCCCAGGCCAGGTCGGGCCAGAGCAGGTTCAGGGCTGCCCGCCTGCCGCGCAGGGCGCGGTCAAGCTCTGCCAGCAGGAAGCCGGGGTCCTGGCCGCTTCGGGTGGTGTCCGCTTCCAGGACGTACCCGGTGGAGCGCAACGGGTGGGCCAGAAAGGGCGGGAAGACCGCCCGGTCCAGATCATGGGCCACGAAACCGGACACCAGCATGCCCTTGATGGGCCGGGCCGGGTAGGTGTTGGGCAGGTTGATCACCCGGCTGGTCAGGCCGTGGTCGCCCAGGCGGTCGAACAGGGTCCGGGCCCGGACCTGGGAGAAGTCCGCGAACCGGATCGCGTAGTCCTGGGGATCAAGCCGAGTGAAGCCGAAAATGCCGTGCTCTTCCGGCCCGGCGGCGGTGAAAAAGGAGGTCCAGTTCACCGGCGAGAGTTCCGGCAGCTCGGCCAGGATGGGGCGGGCTTGGGGGGTCAGGGCGATGCGGGCCAGGTTGGGCAGATGTCCGGCCCGGCACAGGCGGCAGGCCGTGGAGTACGGCAGCCCGTCCAGGCCGAGGACGATCAGTCTGGGACGGTGGAGAGTCGGGTCGTGCATGGCCGGGCCTTGTACACGGTCCGGCCCGCGCCGTCATCCGGTGCGAGGTTCCTCAACGTCCATGAAGCAGTTCCAATCGAAATCGAGGAAAGGTTGCCGCTTCTAATGCATCGATTTCGATCGCGATTTCGATTTCGATTTGGATCAGGCTCCGATATATGCGGGCAAGAGGTCAAATACTCCCGCGGGTCTTCAGCCGTTCTTGACATTTGTCTGGACATTGACCAAACACCACGCATGTGAACTTTATTACAAAGGAGACGACCTTATGGGCATTACGGAAATTATCCCCACTTTGATCGCCAACGCGGCCAAGGAAGCCGATCTTTCCAGCGTAATCGGCGTCGGGTTCATCTTCACCTATCTGACCGTGATCGTGATCACCGCGCTTGTCCGCATCAAGCAGGGCAAGCACATGGATCACTAATCGCTTTTTGTCTTCAATCCGGCCTTAAGGGCGCCTAGCCCAAAGGGGCTTGGGTGGCGATTTGGCCCCTCGGTCCACGGCCAAAGCTTCCTTGTCCGTGCGGACGAGGGGCTTTTGTCGTTTGGGCGTCCTCATAGCAGTCCGTTGAAAAACTCCCAATTGCTGCGTCGCTGCAAAAAGTTCAAACTCTCACGTATGAATAAATACGCTTCGACCTTGATTCGATTGCCAGGACGGCAAATCGAAAATGTGGCACAGCCACAGCCCGCAGGGGCCGGACACAGGACGTGTCCGGATAGCTTTTTTTGCTCCTTGCACTTGGGGTTTTTGAACGGACTGCCGGATAAGGACTTTATTTCTACACTCAGATAGCTTCCAACACCCACGGGAATCGCCATGCAACTGCGACTCAGCTCCACCCGGCGGGAGAACTTCGCTTCGGGGCAACGTCTGGCCGTGGTGCGCGGTCCGGCTCTGGAGTCGGATACGGCTTCGGGGCTGTTTCCCGGTTCTTATTTGATCGCGCAAACACCGCCGTTGCCCAGCGTGGGCGCTGTCTTGACCCGGCCCGGCCAAGCCGGGAGCCTTCGGGTGCTGGGCACGTTCCGCCTGCCGGACCTCGTGGCCGGCCTGCCGAGCCGCGAAGGCTGCTGGGTCCAGGTTCTGGAAGCGTTCCAGATTGAGCCTGGACCGCAACCCTGGATCGCGTCCAAATGCGGCCATAGCCTGGCCTGGATCACGCTCAGCGACAAAGGCTACGCCGGACTCCGCGAGGACCGGGCCGGACCGCTGATCGTCGAGATCCTGGACAAACAGTCCGGCGGTCCCTTGGAACTGGCCTGGGCCCAGGGATTTCTGCTTCCCGACGAGCCCGGAAGGCTGCGCTCGCTGCTCACGGAGCTGGCTCTGGAACAGGGCTTCGACCTGATCGTGACCACCGGGGGCACCGGGGTCGCGCCCCGGGACACCACCCCGGAGACCACCCTGGTCGTGATTGAAAAGCGTTTGCCCGGCATGGAAGCGGCCATGCTCCAGGCCAGCCTGCGCAAGACCCCGCATGCCGTAATTTCCCGGGCCGTGGTCGGCATTCTCGGACGCGCCCTGATCATCAACCTGCCGGGTTCGCCCAAGGCGGTTCGGGAGAACCTCGAAGCCCTGCTGCCCGCTCTGGATCACGCCCTGGCCAAGCTCCAAGGAGATCCCTCGGACTGCGCCACGGCGCATCCTCGCGACGTATCCCCCAACAGTCACCCAGTGATTCCCGAATGACTCTCGACCTGTTCCGCGCTGACCTGCACATCCACTCCCGGTATTCCCGGGCCACCAGCCGCGGCCTGACGCCGAACCACCTGGTCGCCTGGGCCCGGGTCAAGGGCCTGGACGTGGTGGCCACCGGAGACTTCACCCATCCCGGGTGGCTGCAAGAGCTGGAGGAAAGCCTGGAAGAGGATGGCTCCGGACTGCTGATTCCCCGGCGAGAATCGGACCTCTCGGCGGAGATTCCCTGGCTGGAGTCCGTTGCTCCGGTTCGCGGCCCAAGTCCGGTCCGGTTCATTCTTTCCGCGGAAATCAGCACCATCTACAAACGCGCGGGCCGGGTGCGTAAGGTCCACCATCTGGTGTACGTCCCCGGTCTGGAGCAGGCCAAGGCCCTGAACGTCAAGCTGGGTCAAATCGGAAATCTGGGGTCGGACGGTCGGCCCATACTCGGCCTGGACTCGCGCCATCTCCTGGAAATGGTCCTGGAACTGCACCCCCGGGCCTTCCTCGTCCCCGCGCATATCTGGACGCCCTGGTTTTCCCTGTTCGGCTCCAAGTCCGGCTTCGACACCATCGAGGAGTGCTACGGAGAACTGTCCTCGGAAATTTTCGCCCTGGAGACCGGGCTTTCCTCGGACCCGGACATGAACTGGCAGTGGAGCGCCCTGGACCGTTTCCGGATGATTTCCAATTCCGACGCCCACTCCGGGGAGAAGCTGGCGAGGGAGGCCAATCTGTTTCGCGGCGAACCGAGTTTCGAGGGCATGTACAAGGCCCTGCGGGGCGAAGGCGAAAGCCATGCTTTTCTGGGCACGGTGGAGTTCTTTCCCGAGGAGGGTAAATATCATCTGGACGGGCATCGCAAGTGCGACGTGGTCCTGTCCCCTGATGAAGCCATGGCCCGGGGCAACGTCTGTCCGGTCTGCGGCCAGCCTTTAACTTTGGGAGTGCTACACCGGGTGCGGGAGCTGGCCGACCGGGACCAGCCGCACAAGCCACCGAACCAGCCGGGATTTCAGTCCCTGGTGCCCCTGGTGGAATTGATCTCGGAGGTCCTGGGAAAGGGGCCGGCCACAAAGACCGTGCGCCGGGAGTATGCGGCCATGGTCGCGGCTTGCGGCTCGGAACTGGACATTCTCGGTGAGCTGCCCTTGGACGAAGTCGCCCGGCGTCGTCCGGTCTTGGCCGAATCTCTGCACCGGATGCGCCAGGGTCGCGTGCTGCGCCGATCCGGATATGACGGTCATTACGGTACGATTTCCATGTTTACGCCTCAGGAGCAGCGGGAATTGCGTCGGGGCCGCGCTTTTTTCGCGATGCCGTCCGGTGATGCCCAAGCCTCGGCTTCTGAGTCGGAATTCTCCTATGGGGTCGAGCCCCCATCGCGGCTTCCACCGGAGCCTTCAGATAAAGGCGCACGGCCCGAAGTCCGGATGGAGTTCAACGCCGAGCAGGACCGGGCCTTGCGGGCAGGGCCGCGGCCGGTGCTGGTCCTGGCCGGGCCGGGCACGGGCAAGACCAGGACTTTGATGGGCCGGATCACCCAATTGCTGCAAAAAGGGGAGCAGCCGCGGCGGATGCTGGTGGCCACCTTCACCCGACGGGCGGCCAACGAACTCCGTGAACGGCTGGTCGCTACCCAAGGCCAGGAAGAAGCTCTCCCCCAGGCGGATACCCTGCATGCCGTGGCCTACGAGGTCTGGACCAGAGTCCAGGGCGAGGCCCCGGTTCTGCTTTCCGAGGACGCGGCCCGGCGGGTTTTCGCCGCGGCCAACCCGGAACTTGGTCCGGCCGGTGTGAAGCAGGCTTGGAACGATCTCTCCCGGGCCAGGGAAGGCCGCGTGGCGCCCGACCTTGCCGAGGGCGCGGCGGAAAGAGTGGAGCTTGCGGCCCGGTACGCCCGCCAGAAGCAGGATTGGAACCTGGTCGACTACACGGACCTGCTGGAGTTCTGGCTGGCTCAAGCCACCGAGGAACGCGCCCATCACCCGTATGCGCACATCCTGGTGGACGAGGTGCAGGATCTTTCCCGGCTCCAGTGGGAACTGCTTCAGGCCCTCGCCCCCCGGGACGGCTCCGGCTTCTGGGGCATCGGCGATCCCCGTCAGAGCATCTACGGTTTTCGGGGCGCGATGGACGACATCGCCGCGGCCATGCGTGCTCGCTGGCCCGACCTGGAGGTCGTCTCCCTGAGCCGAAACTACCGCTCCGCGGAGAATCTGGTTCGGCTCTCCGGAAAGGTCTTTCCAGACGCGCAAGGACTGCTGGCCGAGAATCCGCGTCCGGGGCGGATCGCCATGTTTCAGGCCTCCAGCGGGGCACGGGAAGCCGCCTGGATCGCCGGGCGAACGAGGGCTCTGTTGGGCGGAACGGCGCACTGGGAGGCGGATCGGGGAGCACAGGGTGGCCTGAGCCCCGGAGACGTGGCAGTGCTGGTCCGGATCAGGGCCTTGATTCCGCCCATGGTTCAGGCCATGCAGCGCCTCGGGGTGCCTTGTTCCGCGCCTGAATCCGAGCCGTTTTGGAAGGAACCCCGTGTCGCTCTGCTGTTGCAGGCCGCCTCGGAATTGCTGGGGTTGGGTCGGTCGGAGGATTCGGATCAGGAAGCACTGACCCGGCATGTTCAGGGTCACGTTCTGGAGCATGCCCTGGTCCAGGGCCCCGTGTCTCTGGCGGCTCACCTGCAGGAGGTGCCGCCCTTTGACCGACTGTTCTGGCAAAGTAAGGATTTTTTGCGTCTCAAGGAGGCCTACGCCCGGCACAAGGGTTGGCCCGGACTGCTGACCTGGATCAACTTCCACTCCGAGCTGGAACTGGTCCGCGCCCGGGCCGAAACCGTTCAGGTGATGACGCTGCACGCCTCCAAGGGGCTGGAGTTCGAGGCCGTCTTTTTGCCGACCCTGGAGGACGGCCTGCTACCCATGGTGGGGCTGGGGCCGCTGGGCGGTCGGGATGCCGAGGAACCTCCCCAGGAAGGCGTCTCTGGTCCGCTATCCAGTTCGTCATCCAGTTTTATCGGGGATCTGGAAGAGGAGCGACGGCTGTTCTATGTCGGATTGACCAGGGCCAAGCAATGGCTGTTTCTCAGCCACGCCGAGAAACGCAATCTGTTCGGTCGAACCCTGCGGCTCAAGCCGTCGCGTTTTCTGGGGGACCTCCCTCGGGAGGAGATGCTGTGCAGTAAGACCGTGCAACAGGTGGTCCGGCGGGAAAAGCGGATGGATCTGTTTTCGTGATGGTGAGGCGATTTGCGGAAGGGAGAAGGGCGTGTCCGTCCATCAAAGAGGTCGGCGAAACCGCCAACGAACCTGTCGGACAGCGTTGGAACGTCCGGGAGGGCGCGGCGGGCACGGCAAGATGCGACGCGGAAAGTCAGAATCGAAAAGCGCGGTAGACGAAGCGCTCGTACACCGTACAGACCCGTTGGGCCATGCAGGTGTTGACCCCGATTTCCCGCAGTCTACAGTAGACGTGCAGGGGATTGAAATAGTGCTGAACGAAAAAGCGAACGGTACGCATTGGGCTGTGGCCTCAATTTGTGGTACGGAACAGGAAGTTGCCATGGAGAGCATGTAAAAACAATGCAACGCGCATGCCACGGCTATCATCTTGTTCCGTGCGCTAACCTTTTGCTGTGAAACGTTCTCCGTGTCAATCACTTTGGCGAAATAATCCGGTCCGCTCCGCATCCGTTACTGGGGCAATGACCGGAGGACGCGCATTACTGCATTGGAATAACGGTGTTTTCTTGAACAGCCCACAAGATATTCCGCATCTTGTCAGCGAGGAATCGATTTCCCCTTCCTGTTCCGGCCAGGCCGCTCCCCGTCTTTGCCACCGGTTCAACCTGCAACATGCAAGAATTGCCGGTCCCTCGTTCGTCTGGCCCGCGGATGTCGCCGAGAATTGTCGGCGGCTTGCGCCCCTGGTGGATGAAGTGGGGCTGCTTTTTTTTGAGTCCGAGGCCTGCCTGGTCTACACCGAACGCGACCTGCCTCCCTGGCTGGCCGAAACCGGCCTCCGATTTCACGCCCATCTGCCCCTGGACCTGCCCTGGAACGAGGGACCGGAACGGGTCTGGGAGATCGTCTCCGGGTTGCGACGCAAGGCCGCTTTTCTCCGTCCCTGGGCCTTCGTGCTGCATCCGCCGGAGACGCGTCCCGATTTTATCGACCTTTCCGGACGGGCCGAGGTTTGCCCGCAGCCGGGAAATGACGTAGCCTTTGGCCAAGGTTTTGGCTCTTTCACAGAGTTTGTCCACCTTTGGGGGCAAAGGTGGGAGCAGGGGGGCGGACGCCCCGAGGAGCTGCTGCTGGAGAACACCCGGGAAAACGATCTTGTGGACTCGTGGCCATTGATTCAATCCGTCAACCTGGGTATCTGCCTGGACCTGGGGCATTTGCTGGTCCACGGACAGCAAACCCACCGCCTGCCGGAGATTTGGTCTCGGGTGCGCATGGTGCATCTCAGCGCTCCCGGCAAGGTTGGCGAGGACGGACGTCCGCGGGACGGTCATCGCTCCCTGGCCGAACTGGACCATCGGGGCCGGGGGCTGTTGGAGGAAATCCTGGGACGGATTCGTCCGGACTGCGTTTTGATGCTGGAAGTTTTTGAACCGGAGGGGTTCATGGAATCGTTGAACATGCTCCGCGGTATGACGGGTCGCGCATGATTACCTTGATTCTCGGAGGGGAGAAGTCCGGCAAGTCCGCCTGGGCCTTGGAGCGACTGCTTCAGGCGGATGGGCCACATCTTTTCGTGGGCACGGCCGCGGCCCGGGACATGGAAATGCGCCAGCGCATTCGGGAACATCGCCGTCAGCGGCCCCCGCACCTGCCGGCTCTGGAGACGGATATCGAACTGCCCGAGGCGTTGCGCCGGGAGCGGGCGGACCATGGGGCCATCCTGGTGGACAGCCTGGACTTTTGGTTGTTCGCCTGCATCCAGGCCGAGCAAGAGGCCCGGCTGCGAACTGAAATGTTGGACTGCATGCACGAAAGCGCCTCAAAACGTGTCGGGACGCGCCTGTTTTTCGTCAGCTCGGAAATCGGCTTTGGTCCGATCCAGGCCACGCCTGAGGCACGACGCTTCGTGCGTTCGCTGGGCCTTTTGAATCAGCAAATCGCGACCCTGGCCGACGAGGTGGTCCTGCTGGTCGCCGGGCTGCCGCTTTGGCTGAAAGGAACTCGTTAGATGGGCTACTTCCGATCCCTGGATTCCAAAATCGAAGCGCTGAATGGGCTGTGGCGCAAGTCGGACCGCTGGCTGATCCTGATGAACGCGGACCCGGACGCTCTGGCTTCAGCCCAGGCCTTGCGCCGGATCATGGCCCGCAAGGTGGCCGCGGTGGACTGCGCCCAGGTCAACGAAATCTCCCGGCCGGACAACCTGACCATGATCAAGGCTCTGCGCATCCCCACCCAACGCCTGACCCCGAATCTGGCCGCGCAGTACGACCACTTCGCCCTGGTGGACTCCCAGCCCCATCACCATCCGGCCTTCAAGGACTACGCTTTTTCCCTGGTCATCGATCACCACCCACTGGTTCCTGAAAACCCGGTGGAGGCCGAATTCAAGGACATCCAGCCCGGTTACGGGGCCACCAGCACCATGCTCACGGAATACCTCTACCGCCTGAAGATCCGACCGGGGGAATTGCTGGCCACGGCCTTGCTCTACGGCATCAAGACCGACACCCAGAGTTTCGAACGACAGTTCTCGGACACCGACGTCCGGGCCTTCCGCTACCTGAGCAAGTTCGGCAACCTGAACCTGCTGCGCAAAATTTCCCGCAGCGAGTTCCGACTGGACTGGCTGAAATATTTCTCCCTGGCCTTCCGCAAACTGCGAGTGAACGGCCACAGCCTACACGTGTTCATGGGGCGGCTGGACTCCCCGGACATCCTGGTGATTCTCGGGGACTTCTTCCTGCGGCTGTATGGGATTTCCTGGACCGTGACCTGCGGGGTCTGTGACGACACCCTGGTCCTGATCTTTCGCGGCGATGGACTGCACCGGGACATGGGCAAGCTGGCCAACAAGCTGTTCGGCGATGTGGGCTCAGCCGGGGGCCACGCGACCATGGCCCGGGCGGAAATTCCGCTGGCCAACATCGGCGAAAACGACCCCGAGGAGTATGTCTGGCACCGTCTGCGTTCCGCCAAGCGTAAAGTTGCCAAGCCTGCTCCAAGCACATCCTGAACATCTCCAGAGCGTTTGCAAAGCGTTTTTCGCCCCCATGAGCCTGAAATCCCGCCTCAACCTCTCCACGGACCCGGTGTTCCTGATCGACGGAACCTCCTTTCTGTACCGGGCCTTTTACGCCTTTCCGGACCTGAAGCGCTCGGACGGCTTTCCGACCAACGCCCTGTTCATCGTCCTGCGCCTGCTGTTGCGCCTGCATCGCGAGGAACGGCCGCGATACGCCGGTTTTTTTCTGGACGGACGCGGCCCCACGTTTCGCCATGAATTGTTCACCCCCTACAAGGCCCAGCGCCCCAAGACCCCGGAAGCCCTGGTCCAGCAGATCGAGCCGTTGGTCCGGGGGGTGGGACTGTTCGGCTTGACCGCCCAGGTGTCGGAAGGGGTGGAGGCGGACGACCTCATCGCCAGCCTGTGCAGGAAGTTCAAGTCCGAATGCCCGGTGGTCGTTGTCGGCTCGGACAAGGATCTGTTGCAATGCCTGGATAAGAACGTCGTGATCTGGGATCCGGGCCTAAAAAGCGAGAAGCTGGTCACCAACGAATCCTTCCGCCAGGAACACGCCATGACCCCGGAGCAGTGGCCGGATTTCCAGGCCCTGACCGGAGACAGCACGGACAATATCCCCGGCATTCCCGGCGTCGGCCCAAAGACCGCCATGGGCCTGATGCAGCGCTTCCCGACTCTGGAGGCTTTGCGGGACAACGTGAACGAGCTGACGCCCAAGGAGCGCAAAAAGGTCGAACCCGAGCTGGAGCGCATTTTTACCTACAGGGAGCTGACCCGCCTGCGCACGGACCTGCATCCGGACGCCCGGCTGGAGGATTACCGCTGCCGGGAATGGGAGGGCGAGCGGCTGACGGCGTTTCTGCGCGAGTATGAGTTTCGGTCCCTGGAGCGGGAGATGGCGGCCTTATCCGCTTCTGGAGAGACAACCCCCGAATCCTCCGAATCCGGCCGACTGAGCCGAGGAGAGTTGCTGACCTCGAAAACCCAGAATGCGACGAAACGCTCGTCCGCGTACCGGAACCCGAAAGACGACGCTTCGGGCGAACAGGCTGTGGAACGAATGGAGGTTCTGCCGGGCTTTTCCGGAAAACAGGTCGGGGTGGCCGCGGACCGAGACGGCTGGCGACTGGGGCTGGAAGGGCGTGAACTCCTGTGGGGCGGGACGTCCAAGAATTTTGCCAAGGACTTAGTGGCCGCGCTGCAACCAGCGGCCATGGTCGTGGCCCACTCTTGGAAGAACCTGCTGGCCCAAGACGCTTGCTGGTCCGCAATCTCCCTGGACCGGCGCTTCGACGTCAGTCTGGCCGCTTACCTGCTCCAACCCGAGGAGCGCGACTACAGCCTGACGGCGCTGGTTCGCCGGTACGGTCATGAGTTGGCCGATACCGCCCAGCTGGGCGACGAAGCGCCTGCCCTGCTGACGTTGCGCCTGGCCGAGGCGTTGGGGCGCAGCGTGGAACAGGCCGGATTTTTAGAGCTGATCGCCACTCTGGAGATGCCCTTGATCCCGGTGCTGGTGGACATGGAGCGGGCCGGAGTACTGCTGGATCAGAAGGCCCTGAGAGCCTTCCTGGACGAGGTCCAGGAGGGATTGGAGCGGCTGTCCAAGTCCATTTCCCAGCGGGCCGGAGGATCGTTCAATCTGCGTTCCAGCCAGCAGATGGCCGAGGTGTTGTTCGAACGTCTGGGCTTGAAGACCGGACGCAAGACCCCCGGCGGCAGCAGGTCCACCAGCGTGGAAGTCCTGGAGCGGCTGGCCGGAGAGCATCCCATTGTTCCGGAGATCCTGGAATACCGCAAACTGGAAAAGCTGCGCTCCACCTACCTGGAGCCGCTGCCCAAACTGGCGGACCAAGGCGGTCGGGTGCATACCACGTTCAATCAGTTGGCCGTGGCCACGGGACGGCTGTCCAGCAGCAATCCGAATTTGCAGAACATCCCGATCCGGGGCGACCAGGGGCGGCGGATGCGGGCCTGCTTCACCGCGCCTCCCGGGCATGAGTTGATCAGCGCGGATTATTCTCAGATCGAGCTGCGCGTTTTGGCTCATCTTTCCGCGGATCCGCACTTGCGGGACCTGTTCGCCCGGGGCGTGGACGTCCACTCCGGTACCGCGGCCATTTTGTTCGTCAAGGAGCCGGAGGAGGTCACCACCGAGGAGCGACGCAAGGCTAAGACCATCAATTTCGGCCTGCTTTACGGCATGGGGCCACAAAAGCTGGGCCGAGAGCTGGGCATCAATCAGCAGCAAGCCAAGGACTTCATGACCCTGTACTTCACCCGGCTGCAAAAAGTCCGGGATTTTTACGAAGAGGTCGTAGTCAAGGCCAAGGAGCAAGGGGCGGTGTTTACCCTGGCCGGAAGGCGTCGGACCCTGCCGGACATCAATTCCCGCAACGACAATCTGGCCCAGATCGCCCGGCGCATGGCCATCAACACCGTGGTTCAGGGCTCTGCCGCGGACATCATCAAAATGGCCATGATCCGCGTTCACGGCGACGAGGCGTTGCGGGCGCTTGAAGCACGGATGATTCTTCAGGTTCATGATGAATTGCTGCTGGAGGCTCCGGACGCGGAGAGCCAAGGGGCCGGCGAACGAGTGGCCGAATTGATGGCCTCGGTGATCCAACTGGACGTGCCTCTGGTGGTGGATTGGGGACGAGGTCCGAATTGGGCCACGGGGCATGGATGAGAGAGGACATTTCGAACTAAGTCTTGAAAAGTGGGATTCTGTAAGGTTGATTTTTTAGACCTTACAAGAAGGTCTGAGGCATAACGGCAAGTATCCGCCGAAAGCCTTTGCCGTTGGCGTGGGTCTGGCGGACACCCTACAAGGAAGGTGAACAATGACCGAAGAGATCAAGATCACGGATCGACGCGTCGATCATGGCAAGGAGGGCGCGGAGCAAGGGGCATCGGCCGTGGAACAGGCCCAGGCGGACCACTCGGCCGGGGCCGGAGCTTTCCAGGGCTGCGTGATGCCCCAGGTCTGCTTCCCCACCTTTGTTCTGTCCCTAAGCTCCTCGGCCCTGGTCCATCTCGGCGAGGTGCCGGATCCGGAAACCGGAAAGACTTCCGAGAACATCGAAATAGCCAAACACACCATCGACATTCTGGCCATGCTCGAGGAAAAGACCAAGGGCAACCTGGACGCCGAGGAGTCCAAGCTGCTCAAGGACATGCTCTTCGAACTGCGCATGCACTACGTGCGCAAGTCGTCGTAACGAGTTATTAACAGTCCGTTGAAAAACTCCCAATTGCTGCGTCGCCGCAAAAAGTTCAAACTCTCACGTATGAATAAATACGCTTCGATCTTGAACTTTTTTTGCTCCTTGCACTTGGGGTTTTTGAACGGACTGCCGGATAAGGACTTTTTCAACGCTCAGTTAAATCATTAATCGTAGAGAGAACCATGCAACGCATTCCCGTCGGACTCGTGGGCGTGGCCGGGTATACCGGCATGGAGCTGTGCCGACTTTTGG
Source organism: Desulfonatronum sp. SC1 (assembly GCF_003046795.1). Taxonomy (NCBI): domain Bacteria; kingdom Pseudomonadati; phylum Thermodesulfobacteriota; class Desulfovibrionia; order Desulfovibrionales; family Desulfonatronaceae; genus Desulfonatronum; species Desulfonatronum sp. SC1. Next base: position 15,007 of record NZ_PZKN01000036.1, read on the forward strand.
CCGGGCATCCGGAAATGGAACTGGTTCGGGCCACCAGCCGGAGCGAGGCAGGCAAGACTCTGGGACGGCTGCTGCCCCATTTGGCCGGGACCGGCTTGGCCGATCTGGTGGTCACCCAGCCGGACACGGACGATCTGGCCGGAGCTTGTAAGCTGGTCTTCCTGGCCGTGCCCCACGGAACGGCCATGGACATGGCCGCGGAGCTGCTCCAAAAAGGCGTCCGGGTGGTGGATCTGAGCGCGGATTTCCGAATCCGTGATCCCCAGGTCTACGCCCAGTGGTACAACCTGGAGCACAGCCACGCCGATCTGCTGGATCAGGCGGTTTACGGTCTGCCGGAGCTGTACGCCCGGGACATCGCCCGGGCCAGGCTGACGGCCAACCCCGGCTGCTACCCCACCAGCGTCCTGCTGGCCCTGGCCCCGGCCCTGCAGGCCGGGCTGGTGGAGCCGGACGGGATCGTGGCCGATTCCAAGTCCGGGGCCTCCGGGGCCGGGCGCAAGGCGGCCACGGCCACGCTGTTCTGCGAGGTTCACGACACCTTCCGGGCCTACGGCCTGGGCCAGCATCGCCACACTCCGGAAATGGAACAGGAAGTGGGCAAGCTGGCCGGAACCCCGGTGGTCTTGTCCTTCAATCCGCATCTGCTGCCCATTGACCGGGGCATCCTGTCCACGGTCTACACCCGACTGACCCGGTCCGCGACCGGAGCGGAGGTCCAGGAACTCTACCGCGATTTCTACGCCAGCCGTTCCGAGATCCTGGGGCCGACCGCCGGATCCTGGGTGCGCGTCCACCCGCAAGGATCATGGCCGGAAACCCGCTTCACCCGCGGAACCATGTTCTGCGATCTCGGCCTGCTGGTGGATGCGCGGACCAACCGGCTGGTGATCGTCAGCGTCATCGACAACCTCTGCCGCGGCGCGTCCGGCCAAGCCCTGGCCAACGCCAACCTGATGCTGGGCCTCGACCCGGCCCTGGGGTTGCCGGTTGCGCCTCTGGTGCCGTAATTATCGACTGATAAGAGCGAAAAGCCGTGAGAAAAAAGGGAGGGCAACATGCCGACTCTTGAAAGCGTGAAACAGCAGTTGGAACAAATTCCTCCCGAATTGCTTCACCATGTGGAGTTATTTTTGAAAAATCTTCATGAGGATCGTGCTGGTCAGGAACCGGAAAATCTTCTGGAAAAGTTATCCTCATACGCTATCGCGGAGGATGATCTCCCGAACGATTTAGCAGAACATCATGACCACTATCTGTACGGGACGCCCAAGCATCAAGGCGTCGGCTCTCCTGTAACGGTTTACAATGATATGAGTTTAGCATGACTTTGCTGACCACCTATTTCCCGCTTGCCGCCCTGGCCCTCGGCCTCGTTTTGGGCAGCTTCTACAACGTCTGCATCCATCGCTATCTGACCGGGGAATCCATTGTCCTGCCGGCCTCGCATTGTCCGCGTTGCCGCAACGCGCTTTCCTGGTGGGAGAACATTCCGCTGATCAGCTTTCTCCTGTTGCGCGGGCGGTGCCGGGCTTGCAAGGAGCCCATTTCCTGGCGCTATCCCATCGTGGAGGCGGTTTCCGGGACCTGGGCGCTGCTGCTGGCAGTGCATTTCGGCCTGGGCTGGGAATGGCTCTTGTACATGGTCGTTGGCGGATTGCTGATCATCATGAGCTTCATCGATTTTCAGGAATTCATCCTGCCGGACGTGTTCACGTTTCCAGGAGCGATTCTGGCTTTTGCCGGGACGGCCTTGCTGACCAACATGCCTTGGGTTGACTCCCTGCTGGGCGCGGTGATCGGCGCGGGGGCTTTCTGGTTGCTGCAGAAAGGTTATTATCTATTGCGCGGCGTGGAGGGGTTGGGGACCGGGGACATCAAGCTGATGCTAATGCTCGGGGCCCTGGTGGGGTGGCAGGGGCTGCCGATGATGATCTTTTTGGCCGCGTTCACGGCCCTGGCGGCCAGCCTGGGCTACATGGCAAAAAATGCCCATCAGGGCATGCGGACCCGGATTCCCTTCGGTCCGTTTCTCAGCCTGGGAGCCATGCTTCAAATCTTGTACGGGCCGATTTTGATGCGGCTTTTGCTGCCTCTGGCGTAGCTCGCAACAGGTTCAGCTTGCGGCCGATTTAAGCCAGCTTGACCCATGCAGGTGAAGTTGGCAACCAATTTGCAAATACGCAAAGCATACGGATTTCACCTCCATCCAGGAGCACCCCCATGAAGATCAATCCAGATCAATCTTCTCTCGTCAAGGCGGATGCGGAACGGGATGTCCGAAGGGTGAACAGGGGCAGTGAACGGTTTGAAGATCTGCTCCTTCGCGCTACGGAAAACGTCCCGTCCGGCCAAAGCCCGCCGTCCGGTTCGGCACAGCCCCTGAGCACCGGGGATGCGATGCGTCTGACCCCGACCCAGATGCTCTTTCCCGTTGACAAAACCCCAGGATTCGAGAGCACGGCCATGGACTCCCTCGATAATCTGCTTTCGAGGTGGGAAAAATATGCCCACCAGTTGGCCGCCCAGCCCCCGGAGTTACGCAGCGCCAACGGCATCCTTGATGAGATTTCCACCGAGATCGGTGCATTGAAGGCCAACTGGCCCCAGCAGACCCCGCCTCAGCCCATGGTTCCGGAACTGCGAGGCGTGCTTGACGAACTGGAAGTTATGGCCGTCACCGAGCGGATCAAGTTCAACCGCGGAGACTATATTTAGATCGACGGGAGCCGATCACCTCGTGGCTCCCGTCATCAGTCTCCATTCCGCCAGGGGCCGATAGTCCGGCCCTTCCGCGGACAAGCGACTCTCCCAGAGCACCATCCGGTCCACGGTGATTTCCGGCCAGGAAACCTCTCCCACGGAGCGGAGAATATCGACACAAGGCGACGCGGATGAGTGCCTGGTTTCCCGTGAACCACGCCGCGCCATGCCGTGGCGGTCTTTTCGTGGCGGCTTGATCCGCGCCACGGTCAGATGCGGTCGAAACGTCCGTTCCTCTCTGGCAAAGCCCAGGCCCGCGCATATGGCTTCGACCCAGACCGCCAGTTCACGGGCCTGCTCTACCCCCTTGCCCAGCCCCACCCAGACAACCCGAGGCCTGCGTGGATCCGGGAAGAATCCTGCGTCGTGCCCCTGCAACGCAAACGCCGGGCAAGGTTTTTCCTCGGACAACCCCTCCCCCAATGCCTCCAGCAAGGGCTTGACCCGTTCCTCCTGAATTTCTCCCAAGAATTTCAAGGTCAGATGCCAGTTCCCCGGTTTGGTCCAGGATACCCTGGAGCCCAACGAAGTTTTCCATTCCTGAATGATGCCGGCCAGCAATCGCTGGTAGTCTTCGGGCAACGGCAAGCCAATGAAGCAGCGCATGCGTTTCTCCTGTTCGAGCTGTTCTCCGGAGTCCTTTGAAATGGGTCACCCTTCCTCGATCAGTCTATCCAGGATCAAGCCGAAAAAACCGGAATCCCGGCCGCCCTGAAAGCGCCAGCCGAGATGCGCCCCGCAAGCCGCGCACGCTGCGACCTGCCAGGCGAGGCCGGGAAACCAGGAGAATTCGGTGCTGGGCGAGCTTGCCGGGAGCGCGCCGGGAGCGCGGGCGAAGCAGCCGATTTCAAAGACGTGTCCGTGGGGGTTGAAGAAGACATGGTCGTGGCGACCGTTGATCATGATGCGTTGCTCCTTCGAGGTGATTGTCGATCCGCAAGCGCGGCAACGCAGGGCCGGTCCAGGGGGCATTTCGGTCTCTTCCAGGGATTCTTCGACGAGAATATGCTCCGGGCTTCGGCCATGGTCCAGGCGAAGCATTTCGGTTCGAACCATCCGTGCTTTCTTCCAAAAACTCGGCGGAGTGGCTTCAGCGACCGTCATGGCACGTCGGTTCAAGGGCTTCATGAATCCTCCATGTCTTGAAATTGCTGAAGAAGACCGGGCAACCTGCCATCGGGGATTCCGTGTTGTCTGGATGCCGGCCTGCGTCGGCATGACGGAATGGAGTGCCACGTTGGTAAGCTCCCTCGGTCGTTACCCCGGCGCAGGCCGGGGTCCAAGTGTTTTCGTATGGTTCAATTGTCCGGAGTTGTTGAGCAGTGACCATATTTTGTGTATCTGCTCGTCGACTGACTTTTGGACTTTCTCGTCGAGTTGGGGCAGATGAGCACGATGTGGTCGAAGGAGGGGCGGTCGTGCTCCGCACACTCCAGCAGATCGAGATAAACGTCGGAGGAAGCTGATGCGGGATGTCACGGATGATCTTGTGCGGATTATGGAGCGGATTGCCGGTGGTGAATATGGAAGCGATCTCTTCCGGTACAGTACGGAGGAGCATCCGGAAATGGTGCGCAGGATCGCCGAGGCCATGGGGATGATGATGGTCAAGGTGGAGGCCAGGGAGCAGCGCATCTTGATGGACCTGGAAGAACTTAGCGAGCGGCACGAAATGTTCAAGAAAGCGGTGACCACCTTCGTGCTGACCATGTCCTCCGCGATAGGGGCTCGCGATCCCTACACCCAGGGGCACGAACAGCGTACCGCCGGGTATGCCTTGCGACTGGCCCGAAGGGTCGGCTTGTCCATGGAGGACGCCCAGTTTGTATATCTCGGGGCCATGCTGCATGATATCGGCAAGCTCGGTTTTTCCGATGCGCTGTTCAGCGACGAGGATTGTCGCGATTCCCAGGAATTGCTGCAAACGATCAAGGCCCATCCGGAAATCGGCAGTTCCATCCTGCACTGGCTCGACTTCCTAGGCCCCGCCCTGGACGTGGTGCGTCACCATCATGAGCGCATGGACGGTTCGGGGTATCCGCAGGGTCTGGTCGGCGAGGACATTCCCTATTTCGCCCGGATCGTGGCCGTGGCCGACACCTTTGACGCCATTACCACGGATCGTCCCTACCAACGCGGCAAGACCATGCGCGAAGGTCTCGCCACTCTTGAGGCCATCGCCGGATACCATCTCGACCCGGTCCTGGTGGCCGCGTTTCAGGAGGAGGTTCTGGAGAATGGGCTGGAATAGCTGTCGTGCCTGTTCAGCACAGAGTAATGCCGGAGTCGGAATCGGGATCGGGATCGAAAACGCTGGGATGCGTTCTTATTATTTCCTGTTCCGATTCCGATCCCGCCCCCGACTCCGATGGCCGCAGGAAAAGCACACAGCGAGTGCTGGTCAGCCGCCCGTCCTCCTAACCATGTCCAACATCCCTTCCAGAGCCGCCCGGGCAGCCTGCTGCTTGACTTCCAGGCGAGTCCCGGAAAAACGCCAAAGCGTGCTGCAAGTCGCGTCGCCCAAGGCCCAGGCCATCCAGACCGTGCCCACCGGCTTTTCCGGGGTTCCCCCGTCCGGACCGGCGATGCCGGAAACGGCCAGGGCGGCTTTGGCGCCGAAAGTCTGTTGGACACCCGCGGCCATGGCCAGGACCGTCTCCCGACTGACCGCTCCATGGGTCGCCAACACGATCTCCGGCACCCCTAAGACCTGCTGTTTGACGGAGTTGGCGTAGGCCACCACGCCGCCCGCGAACCAACGTGAACTGCCTGAGACATTGGTCGCTTCGTGGGCGATCAGGCCGCCGGTGCAGGATTCGGCCGTCGCAAGCAGCGCCGTTCGCTTGCAAAGCTCCGCGCCGAGGGCCCGGATGATATCTTCGAGTTTGTCACCTTCCGCATTGGGCATTGACTGCGTCTCCTTTTCCGGGCCGCTTCCCTTTGGTGCTGCCGGTTCGGCAATCCTTGATCCATGAATGGGTAAAGGGTAATGCCTTGCCTGGCAAGTACATCGACAAAGGCCACCGACCATCCACACGACGCCTCCGCGCAAACGTGAAAGACGCATCAAGGATCCTTCCCTTATGATTCATTTTTTTCTCCGCTTGGATACCCCGTTTTCCCCAAAAGTTTGGCCATGCGGGGTCACGGCATGAGTCGCATCCACCCCAAGTCCATCCTTCTGGTCGTCAAACAAGGTCATGGCGAAGCCCTCGGTCTGGCTAACGAAATCTCTGGCTGGCTGACCCGGCGCGGGATCGTTGCCCGGGTTACGGAGAACGAGGACGACCTCTCTGCGTGTTTGCCTGCCCAAAGCCAGACTCCGACCCTGGCTCTCGTTCTGGGCGGGGACGGGACCATGATCAGCGTAGCCCGGAAGATCTGCTCCAACGACATGGCGCTGCTGGGGATCAACTTCGCGCGGGTGGGATTTCTGACGGAATGCTCCCGGGAGGCCTGGAAGGAGGTTCTGGAGGACATTCTTGCCAACGGGGCCGCGGTGTCCTCACGCCTGCTCCTGGATGTCCGCCTGGTTCGCGACGACGCCACCCTGCTTTCAACCGTCGCGGTGAACGATATCGTGGTCGGTCGGGGAAATTTGGCCCGGCTGGTCAACCTGGAACTGTTTTTCGCGGACGAACGAATCACCGCCCTACGGGCCGACGGACTGGTACTCTCCACGCCCACCGGGGCTTCTGCCTATTCCTACTCCGCGGGGGGGCCGCTGATCTATCCGGAATTGGAGGTGATTTGCGCCACTCCGATCTGTTCGTTCCTGACGGAAGTCAAGCCGTTCGTCTTTCCGGCCGATCAGGAAATCCGGGTCCGGGTGAACGAGGAGACGGCCGAGGTGTTTCTGACCCTTGACGGACAATCGGGCTGGCCGTTGCGTAAGGGAGACACGGTTCTGGTCAGCAGGTCGTCCCGAAGAATGCATCTGGTCAGGTATCCGGGGTCGTCCTATTTTCAAAAACTCAAGGCCAAAGGTTTTCTTCGGGAGATCTGACGTGTCCACCCATCTTCGCACCGGCTCCTCCCCAGAGTTCCGGCTGGGCCATGATCCCCGGCTGGATGCCTGGATTCTGCATTTTCTCACTGAAAACAATCTGGACCACGCCACCAATCCGGAGGAGAACGCTTCACCGGAACAGATTCGGTTCATGGTGGATCTGGACGATGACCAGTTTTTCCCGGCCTGCACGGATTGGATGCTGGACTATCTGCTCAAGCAGGAGCTGGCTCCGGCCCTGCGCGCCGAGTACGCCCGGCACTGGAAAAGCCTGTTTCGCCTGGTCCGCGAACAGATTGCCGACCCGTACCTGCGGGACAAGATCGTCGCCCTGTGTCAGTTCAAGTTCCGTTCCGCCCTGCGATCGTCCATTGTCATTCCCTCGCGGTTGATCAAATGGATGCTGACGATCTTCATGAGCCACAGCGGGCTGGATGATCCGCTCCGGGACCGCAAACGCCGGGCCAACGCCCGGGCCTACGCCTTCACGCAGACCGCGTTGTACCGCCGGATCGTCAGCGCCTGCCCCCAAGATATCATCGCCTGCACCAACATGGACCAACTGCGGGAGGATCTGGACCTTCTGGAACTGAAGCGACTGGTGCGCCTAGCCACGTTGCACGGGATCTGGGAAGCCAAGGAGTTCCGCCTGCACAAGACCGTGGCCGAATGGACCGACGTTCTTCCGGTCTGGGAGTCCAAGGAGATTCAGCCGGACGCCAAGACCTTGCTGGACGAAATGGACGCTCCCTGGCCGGAGTTCGAGGAGTTACGGGGCTATCTGTTCCAGAAGCGCCATGACTCCCTGAAGATTCTTTACCTGCCCGGCGAAAGCGGAGCCGTGCTGTTCGACATTTTGATCGTCCGCGCCCTGATGCGCCAGGGGCACCGGGTCATTCTGGCCCTGAAGGAAGGGTTCGACTTCATGGCTCCTACGGTCTGGGACGCGGATTATGACCCCGTACTCGCCGAATCTCTGGATGACGCCTTTTATCTCACAGACAACCAGGTTTCCAAGAACGAACTGCTGAAACGGATTCGGGAACATCAACTTCTGGTGATTTCGGACGGCACTCGTGAGCGTCTGAACCTGTACCGGACCAGCTTGACCTTCGCCAGAGCCTGGAAAGAGGCGAACCTGGTTCTAGCCAACGGCCATGACCATTATCGACGGCTGATCCCCGTGAGCCAGCGGTTCACCCGGGACATCGTCGCCTTTTACCGCGACGAGGACGGAAAAATGTTTTTTTCGTGCAAGCCGCGCTCCGAGCGCATCCGGCACGTCACGGAGCGGGAGTTGCTGGTCAAGGCCGAGAAGCTCATCGACGCCATGCGCCAGGCCAGGGCTGCGGACAACACCGTGATTTTTTACAGTGCCATCATCGGGTCCATTCCCGGACAGACCAAGACGGCCATCGCCGTGCTCAACGCCTTTACAGCGCATCTACGCTCCAGGCTGGAACAGTCCCTGATCATCAACCCCGCTGAACACTTCGAGCCGGGTATGGACGGGGACGACCTGATGTACATGTGGGAGAAGGTGCAGCGCAGCGGATTCATCGACGTCTGGCGGTTCCAGACCGTGGAGGACATCGAACGCGCCTTTGAATTGCTGGGCCAGAAGATGCCTGCGGTCTGGAACGGCAAGGACGCCACTTATTCCACGGGCTGCACCAAGGAAATGAAGATCGCCCTGGACATGCAAAAGCGACACCCCGAACTCCAGATCATCGGCCCGGACCCGGCCAAATTCTTCCGTCGTCGGGAGTACGGAGTGGGTAAGTACTTTGATATCAGCCTGGAACGGGCTTGGCGGTAGAGTCGAGACGGCAAATGAGCGGGGAGTCGTGGGAAGGAAGTATTTGCAGCCCCAGGGGCGAGCATTTTGATGACCGCCGGTGATTCGCAGTCGTAATAATCAAGCGTGTTTTATTTTGCTGAGATGGACCTCTCTATGCCCAAAGGAACTGACGCCGCGGTAACGGATCGCTCTGATTGCCAAAGCCGACAGCACAGCCTCCAGCAACCCAAATCGGAGGATCTGGTCGCGCTGCTTCAGCCCGTTCTTGCGCAGGAAAGCGAAATCATCGCGGCGTATCTTTTCGGGTCCGCCGCAAAGGGACACATGCGGGCCGGCAGCGACGTCGATGTCGCGATCGTCCTGGATGGCCACGGACCCAGGACGGATCGGAAGCGCCTGTTTGATCGGCTTCTGCCCGTGCTGTGTCGCGCTGTTCGCCATGACGTTCACCTGATCATTCTCAATGACGCCTCCTATCTACTCAGAGCCCAGGTCGTCCACGACGGTCGGCTGATCCACGTCGCGGACCCTGAAAAGCTGGCCTGGTTTCGGATGATCAGTACGGCCCTGTACGCGGAATTCTCTCCCATTCTGGAAATGACTCGCGCCGGGTTGCAACGAAAACTGCGGGAGCGTACCCGTGCCTAGGAACACCTTGTGGGCCAAGATATCTGCTCTGGAGTTTCATCAGGAGCGAATCAAGGAAAAGAGGAATGTCCCCTTGGAAACATTCCTCAAGGATCTGGATCGCCAGGAGAGCGTTTTGTTCAATCTGCAAATGGCCGTTCAGAACTGCATCGACATGGCGGCGTACATTGTCAGTGAACAACAGATGGGGCTGGCCGGTAGCACCAATGAACTGTTCTATCTCCTGGAGGAACGGGGTATTATCGATCCGGAGATGACGGAACGGATGGTCCGGGCGGTCGGTTTCCGCAATTTCCTCGTCCATGAATACGGCAAGATCGACCTTGAGATCGTCTTTCGCGCTGCGCATGAAAATCTGGACGACTTGATGCTTTTCTCCATAATCGTTGCCGAACGGTTCGGGTAGGTGTTTCAGTGCATACCTTTCCCGCCCTTGGCTTGAATTTCAGATTCAAGCCAAGGGGCATACATTAAGTGAGGTGCTCATGCAGCAGCCTGTTCATGTCACTCGAATATCATCTGAATAATCGGCATCACGTCCTTGCCGTTGGCGGTGATTTCTCCCTGGTTGTTGCCGTTGATTCGCAGTTTATGGCTTACGGTACCACTGTCATCCGTTTGTTCCTCCGCGGCAAGCTTGATGAAGGCCGCTACAGCATTGAGGTGTTTTGTGTCTTCCTCGCTGTCCATCAGGTTGGCAAGAGTTTCGACGAGAATGTCCAGGTTACTGACATCCAGGGTGGTTTCAATTTGCAAGACGGGCATGTCGCCGGTCAATGAACTTTCCGGCCCATCCACGGAAGCAAGGCCTTCGAGCCGGATTTGGCTGACCTGTGATGCCAGGTCCAGTTCCCTGAGTTCAAGCTTGGTGTCATGCTCCGCAAAGAGTTCCAGCAATAGCGGTGTGGCCTCTGGGCCAGCAAAGAAGCCTGTGACAAGAGCCTCAAGAATGGGAGCCCGTATCAGGCTGAGTCTCAAGGCCATCTTCTGAGGGGTTAAGCCTGGAGGAATGGCTTCCACTTCGCGAAGACCGGCATGGCTGTAGGTCAGGTTGATATCGGTAAGCGGCTTGTTCAGTCCTGAAAAACGCAGGCCAAAGGCCAGGTCGTCCAGGCCGGACAGGTCGAGGTCTTCATATTGTCCTTGCATGCCGGCAACCGAAAAATTGAAATGCAGGCCTTCCAGAAGGTTTTGAAAAGCCTTGAACGGATTGTCGTCGGCAAACAAGTCGAACTCCGCGAGCTGGGCCAGGGAACGCATGTTCAGTCCGCTCAGGGCGGATTCCAGGGAGAGGTTGGCGATGGTTAAATTTCCATCGTCCGTGATCACGTTGAGGTTTCCAACTTGGTAGCGTGAGATGAAATCTCTGCCTGATTCGTCGTCAGAGGTCGTTTTCATGTCGGACTGGATCTCCAAGCTGCCAAGTTGCAACAGCCGCAGATCGTCCATTTCCGGCACAATAAGATCTTTTAGCGACAGGTTGATGTTGGCATTGCCGGTCCCTTGCAACAACTCGTCGATCAGTGTTGCCAGATCTTCGGTATTAAGGGTGTCAGCCATTTCAATCAAGGCCAGGGGCAAAAGCACGAGGGTGTCGAAGTCGTAATCCGTCATTTTGGCGTTAACGCTCAAGGAACCGAGCTGCAAGGCCGCCCGGTTGTCAGCCTCCAGGAAGCGCAGATCAAGCAGATTCAACTGACCGTTGCTGTTCCATCGCTCATTCGCACCCTCTTGCATCGCGGTGGAGAAATGGAAATCATCCAAGGTCATTCGGCGTTGGGCACCCTCCTGGGCCGTGAGGGCGTCAGGCAAAAATTCTATCTGCTTGAACTGGAATTCTATCACTGATGGACCGTCCAGGACATCCGACCATATCCCGCTACATTGATGTTCAGCGTAACGGGCCAAGCCGATAGGCAGCTCGTACATATCATGCAGCCAGACTTCAGCGGGGAGATGCAACGCGAACCGCAAGTGCTGCTCATCCATGACCTCGTAGCGCAACCTGAGTATGTTTTCGCCTGACTCCCTATTTTCCAAGGTGTAGGCAACCAGGGGCAGGTCCATCTCAATGACGTCCTCGCTCTCCTGAATCGCAAGCGGACCGTCGGCCTTCAGCGGAAAATCCTTGGCAGAAGTCAATTCATGCCAAAACTCGTAAAGCTTCAGGGCGCGAGGGGATAAATCTCCAGGGGGGCCTGCCTCAACGGGGGACGGCTCGGCATCCATGGCGTCAGGGGTGACACCCGGAGTGGTTTCCGGGGTGCTTTCTGGGGTCACTTCCGTGGTTTCAAGCTGGACAAAAACCATGCTTTCCGAATCGACACTGAAGATGCCGATAAGATCAACCACACTCTCCCCGCCAGCCCCATCGCGCAAGGTGAACGACGCTCCTTCCTCCCCACGAATCAGATCGCCCTCGGAGATTTCCTGGCCTTCCAGAACAGGTTCCCAGGTCAGGTAGGCCCGGTCCTCCATGTAGGTCAGTAAGGACTGGAACCGCGCGGGGTCAATCTCCAGTTCCCCTGCTTCGGCTTGCTCAATATATTCGGCAAGCTGCTCACGGTTTGCGTTGAGCAGGTCAACACCGAGCGAGCGCACTTCCAGAGCCAGTGTCATGAATTCTTCAGGCAATTTTCCAAAGGCCCGTAAAGCACGAGGAGTGATTCTGCTCTCTGCTTCCAGTTTCAGAAGTTCAGGAGGGCCGGAAGAGCGTTCAAATGCCCCCTGTTTCGAGACGATCTCGAAGGTGCTGGCAAAAATACTGCCAGGACACGCAAGCAGAAAAAATGCAAAAAGAGTGAAAGTAATTCTTAAATACATAAAATTCCTCCAGGAAATAGCGTGTGTTAGATTTTTAACGAAATAAAAGCAGTGATCATTTTACTCTGATCATGGTAAAATATACTTCTGAAAAAATTCTTCCGCTATATCTTTATCCAGCGAATGAATTTTTGATAGATCTCGTTGGCCTTGTTTATGTCTTCAGGCAGATAAAAGGAAATATCAATTATAGCGACATGCAAAATTATCTAATCTGAACAACTAATTCAAAATCTCATGGATAATTATTCCATTTCCCATAAACATAATTTTACCGACATGCCCTCGAACACTAACATTGCAACCATAAAAATCAGAACAGTTTTTTAGTAAAAAAGCCTTGCCATCTCTTGACAAGTTAGAAATATCTGCATATACAGGATTCATGTCATAGTCTAGGCTTGGATTAGACAGAGTAACTGTATCCATCATGTAATACAACTTGACATAGACTTCAATCATATTTTGATTCATTCTTTCTATGTCAAGTTTCAAGTCGTCAATGTTAAGAGTAATGTATTTGCTACGTTGATTTTCAATTATTTTTTCCAATGCGCTCTGTGCATCCGCATGTCCCTGGTCAGCGGCCATTTGATACCAGCGTACAGCCTCTGCTTGATTCTCGGCGACGCCGCGGCCATAGGCGTACATGAAACCGATTTCATTTTGTGCACCAACATGGCCCTGATCAGCGGCAAAACTAAATTCTCTCAATGCGGTCTCATAATCAGCCCGTTTATATGCCCTCAGCCCACTTTCAAAATGCGCAGACGCAAGTTCAAATGGTGCGGGAAGAGTGTCCTGCAATTGATGATCATCGTCTGGACTAATCTGCTTAGTCTCTTCAGATGAACTTTGCTCAAAATAATTACCCTCTAACATGAAAATGGCCAGCTCGCGCAGAGCAGTGCGCTGTTCCGGCGTAAACGTCTGCTCCGATCCATCCTGGCGCAGCCAGGAGAGAATCGTGGCCGCGTCGGCACCCAGCAGGTCATGGCCTTGTCGGCGCATTTCAAAGATCAAGGGTTTGAAACGGTCCGGCAAGGCCCCCCAGCCCATCAGGGCGCGTACCGTGAGCCTGCCTTCATCGTCCAGCCGGGACAACTCGTCCTGAGGTGGGGTCTGCGTGGCAAACACGGTCTGAACATCCATGCAGCCGATCACCACGACACCGGCAAAAATGACCCAGGTCAATCGATTCAGCCGCTGCATCCAGCTTTGCCTTTTCCCGCTCTTAAAAGGATTTCCATGTGGTCCAACCGATTTACGGATCATCCCATTGCCTCTCCCTTATATAGGTGAACAAGGACTGCAGATCCCCTGCGTGTTCAGCCAGCGGCGCATCATCGTTGCCAGTCGCAAGAGCGGCCCAGGTACCAACCTGCTCCACGTTGGCTCCGAGAAGATCCAGATCCATGGCCAGCAGGTCCAGAGCCAATCGCACATAGCGCGTCGGCAGGCGATTCCAAGCCCGCAGGGCGCGTACGGTCAACCGGCCCTCCTGCTCCAGTTGGCGGAGAGGATGGCCAAGCTCAGGGTCGGAAATGGGCGGGGCTGAAGGGCTGGAGATGGGCCGCACCGCTTCAAGCCCCCTGGCCGCCAGGCTGGCCAGATCGTACAGTTCCTGGTCCGACACCAGGACATCCGGTATCAGCCCCTGCTCCGGACAGGGCGCATCGCCGGGGAAGAGCACGTTGCCGTTGGTCAACCGGAGAATCCAGCCCTCGCTGAGGCGGATATCGGTTTGCGTGGTGCACTTGCCGTAGGTGTTTCGCCCAACCAGGATCGCCAGACCGTGGTGGCGCAGGATGCCGGCAAAGGCTTCCGCAGCGCTGGCCGTGTCCGGTCCCACCAGCAGTACCAGCGGGCCGCTGAACTTTTGCCCCGCAGGTGAGCGGTGACGTTGCTCCGGACGCCCCGGGACCCGCAATCCGCCTAAATCCGAGCCTTCCGGGACAAACAGGGCCGCCGCGTCCAGAGCCTCATGGAGGTCGCCGCCGGTGGATTCCCGCAGATCCAGAACCAATGGGCGATGTTGCGGGCCGATGTATTCGATGCTGGTGCGCAGCGACGTTCTGGTCAGGCCAGTACTGAAGGCCCGAAGGCGAAGCACGACCTGTACGTCGCGGTGCAGCAGTTCCACGCTCAACGGGCGAAAGGCTTCCCGGCGGATGCGGACCCGCAATGGCTGGTCCGTACTGAGCGGAACCACGGTCAGTTCCACTCGGCTGCCCGTGGTCCCCCGCAACAGTCGAGCAACCTCGTCGAGGCTCATGCCCTGCACGTCCTCACTGTCCACCGCCACCAACCTGGCTCGTTCCCCTACTCCCGCCCGTTCCAGAGCGCCCCCCTGGTACGGGGAGAGCAGAAACGAGCCGTCCCGAATGAACAGTTCCGCGCCGATTCCGGCCCTGCCCGTCTCCGGGTGCGCAAGAGGCGGCGATGCGTCCGGGGTAAAGAGCCTGGCATGTTCATCCAGCCGATTCAGCATGTCCCGTACATTGTTCACGTTCATGTCCCACAACAATCCCTCATCCGGGGGAACAGGCAGGTGGGTGCGCAAGGCTTGGCGGATTTCCTCCAGTGGCGGCATTTCAGCGGCGTTCAGAAACGACGGCCGTATTAATCCGAACACCACAACCAGCGCTCCCGCCCAGAACCAGGCAAGATGCTTCCCATGCTCGTGGAACATGGTGCTCAACGTGCCAGCTCCAGGGACAGTTCCAGGAGCAGGTCGTACTCCTTCCGCAAGGCCTCGCGCTGCTTTACCAGTTGCTGTAAGCGCAAATCGGGATCCGTTTCGCCGGAGCCGTCACCTTCAAGGGCGTCCAGGGCGGACTGTTGCTGGCGAGTGTTCCGTTGCAGGTCGGCGATGCGCTGTTTGAGTTGCGCGACCTGAGCTTCTGACGATGCGTCCAGTGACTCCAATTCCGCCAGTTCGGCCAGGAGCACCTCGGAGTTTGTCTCCAGCTCCTGAACGGCTTCCCGCTCCCAAAGGATGATTTCTTCCAGGGATTGCTTAGTGGCTTGAAGCTCGGCTTCCTCGGTTTGCATTTCCTGTTGCAGGGCTCGCAGCCGTTCTAGGCTTTGTTCTCGTTCCTGGACGCGCTGTTCATAGCTGCCAGATGCCAAGCCTTGAATGCCGCCGAAAAAGCCGCCAGTTCGAGGATCAGGTGAGGCCGCGCACCCAGTGACACACAACGCTACTGCAGCGATGAAAAATGGAGACCACCTCATATCGAAAGCCTCTCGTCAATGCCGGCAAGCTGCACGCTGCCTTCCCGGAGCGATTCCAGGTTGGCCTGAAGCGCCAGAACTTCCTTTTCCAGTTCTGCGATATAGGGATCGTCCTTCGGCGCTTCCTTGCGCTCCTCCTGGAGAATCGCTGTTTGCACCTCAAGTTCTTTGACCAGCTCCTGTTCGAGAGCCGCTGTGCGCTGCATCCGATTATTCAATTCCGATCGCTTTTCCGCCATCCGCACCTGTTGCGCTTCCTGCTCGGTGTAGTCAGCCCGTAGAATTTCGGCCTCTTCGGAAAGTTGGGCGATGTCTTTGCGTAATTGCTCGTTGTAGTTCCGTGCAGTGGCATTGAATTCGGCGACGCGCTTGGCCTCGGCGTCCAGAAAATCCTCCCGACTGGCATATTGGGTCTTGCGCTCGGCTACCACATGCCCGGCCAAAGCTCCGGTCGCGGCGCCGATGGCGGCCCCGATCAGGGCTCCCCTCCCATCTCCAACCACATATCCAAGGACAGCGCCCAATCCCGCACCAACGGCAGCTCCTCCGCCAACCGTTTGTTGTCGGTCAGTCGTCATGCAGCCGGCAAGCGCCAAAAACGCCGACAAAACCAATGTCAAACAGGTTCTGGCCAATGTTGTGCTCATGTTGCAAACCTCTATGTGGTTATAAGATTGATGATATCAATTGTCCGCAAACCCCGCGAACCGCTCCCGATACGCCGTCAGCCATGGTTCCGGCTCGGCCCGTCGATTCTCCGCGAATTCGGCCACATGTCCGGCGATCAATTCCAGGACTGCCTGTTCCCGGGCCGAAGGATTCTGTTCGGCCAGGGTTTGTAGGGCCTGTTTGCTGTACTCTTCCTCGTACTCGCCCACCTGGGCGACCTTGTCCTGATATCCTCGCAACTGCTCCTGAATATTCGTTTCCAGCTCGCTGATGGAGTTGTCCACCGCGGCCAACTGCTCCTGATAGCGGGAGGACATTTCCACGAGCTGCAGGGCTCTCTCTCGTGCCTGTTGCAGCCGCTCCAGCCGGGACAAGTAAACACTGATGTTCACGCCGTTGCGGGCTGCGTCCTGGGTCAGGCTGCGGGCGGTTTCGCGTTGGGCCTGGTCCAGTCGCTCCCTGGCCCTGTCCATGTAAACCTGAACGGACTGCAGCGGTTCACGCAGGTGAGGGTTTTGCTCCATGAGCTGTTCCAGGATCGGTTCCACCGTGCCCAGTTGCACGGCGGCCTGGGCCACCAGGTTGTCCAGGGTCCGGCCCACCGGCATCACCCGCCGGGCCTCGGCCTTGTATTGCTCGTACTCCCGCTCCAGCCGGTTGCGGATCTCGGTGTTCACCACCACGTTGGAGCCAATGGCCAGCCGGGCTCCGGTATTGTAGGAGCGGCGAAGCTCCATACTGTTCTGGTCCCGGTTCCAGGCGTAGACGTCCAGCTCCTCCCGATAGGACGAGCGCACCGTTCCCGGAGGCGTTGATACGCTACCTCCCCGCACGGCCACGCCGCCGGGTTTGCCCTGCCAAATTTCCGGGCGAAATAACCCAGAAGTCATTTCCTGGACATTCCCGAACAGGTCGTAAAACCCTAGGCTGGTAGGTTGGCGCAGGCCGATGGGCCGGGTCTGGTGTCTGGCATTGTCCAGGTGCCAGGCCATTTCGTTGAGCTGGCGCTGGGCAAAGGGCAGCCGGTCAGTGAACGTGCCCGCTTCCAGGGCAGGCAGTCCGCCTCGGGCCGTGAATTCCCATTCCTCTTCCGTGGGCAGACGAAAAAAACCCGGTACACCGTCGATCTGCGGCATGTTTGCCCGGCGTTGGGGGTGTTCGGGGTCGAACAGCCACTGGTTGTAGCGCTGGATAAACGCTAGTACGTCGTGATAACCGACAAAGGCCAGGGGGTTCATCAGGGCTTCCTGCCTGACCCGGCCTTCAAGCTGGGGGATTTTCTGGTCTTCGGAATCCCCGCTTGCGGCCAGCAGTCCGTCCAGGCCCATGACTGCCGCGAACTGGCCCTTGGTCAGCTCGTACTTGGCCAGATAAATCAGGCCGTGCCCGCCCTCCCGAGGAAAGGAAGGGCTGATCTGGGTACGCTGCAAGCCCTCGAAGATACCGCCCGAAGCGTCCCCGATCTGGATGACCTGCTCCTGGCTGCCCCAGAATCCGCTGCCCGGCACGGCCACGGCCCGGAAGACCATCAAGGCGTCCTCCGGCATGGGCAGGATCAGATCGTTTTCCGGGTCCGGCCTGGGGTTGTAGGGCCCGGCCTGGGCCAGGCAGACCCTTGGCGTGGTGCCGAAGAACACCACCAGGGCGAGGAGTGCGACCAAAAGAGTCAAGTGGGATCTAATTGTCACGAATCACCTCCGCGGGATCGATGCGCGTGGCCCGCCAGGCCGCGACCAGGGAACTGGTCAGGGCGAGCGACGCGGTGAGGATGATGGCCGTCAGAACGTACGTTTCCGGCAAGGTGCAAAATTTTTCCCCAGGGGCCAGTTCGCCGGCAAAGGTTTGATTAATGGCCCGGGCCAGGGCCAGGTAGCCGCCGAACCCGGCCAGCAGGCCCAGGGCGGCCAGCAACAGACCCTGGACCACGGGGAAGAAAAAGACATGGCGTCGGGACAGGCCCACCAGACGCAGCAGCCCCAGATCCCGGCGCAGGCGCTCCACCGCGGCGTAGAGGCTGGAGAGCAGCACCGCGGCCCCGCCGCTGACGCTGAGCAGGGCAATGAGCAGGAACAGCCGGCTCAAGCCCGCGTCCAGAACGCGAATCCGCTCAATGCTCTCCACCTGGGCAATGGTCGGGATGCCCTCGGCCTGCAAGCGGCGATACAGTTCCGGGACGTCGTCGATGCTTCGGGTGTACAGGCGAAACCCGCGATAGCCCCCCCGGGCCATGCTGAAACGCTGCTCTTCGGCGTCATGCAGTACAGCGCGGTACTGGGCGGTCCGCAAAACACCCAGAAGCTCCACCGGGATCACAAGCTGCCCCAGCAGCGTCGAACCGACCTCCTGCAGCGTGAAGGACAGCGGGCGAACCCCGGAGAACTCGAATTCCAAATCTTGCACCATGCCCTGTGCCGCCAGCCCCTGCAGCAGGCGTTGCCCACGTCCGGCCTCCGGCGTGAATCCGCCCCAGGGCAGGTTGTCCAAACCCAGCCACCTTGCCTGCGCCGGAGTCAGGGACAAGCCCAATGGCTGTATTTCCTGACCGGCCTGGTTGCGCAGCGTCACCCCCTGGGCAAACGGCAGGACCACGCGGTCCCGGCCCCGAAGTTTCTGCTCCAGGGCTCGGATGTTGGCCGGAGTGACCACGCCGCCCGGGGTGGACACCACATAGGCCTCCCACTCCGGAGGAGGGAAGATGCCGACGCGCTCCAGAACGCCGTCGCTGGTCAGGTTGTCGATATGGGCAAAGCCGGTATTGATCACCAGCCCGGAGCGGCTGATGGGATCAAGAGCCGTGGGAAAAAGCAGCACAATGCCGTCGTAGCTCAGAAACGGTTCCGGCGTATCCCCGGACCAGCCGCGTCGAGGCGCGCCATACCCTTCCTTGAAGGCCTCCACGTCCAGGACAAAGGACAGCGGTGCATAGATCCGGGGCAGTGATCCAGCCCTGGGCTCCAGCACCCCGGCAATCCGCAGCCGGGCTTCGCCGGTTTCGCCGCGTCCGGCCCGGGTGCGGGTCACACGAACGTCCAGGTCGTCACCAAGACCAAGCCCAAGCCGCCGGGCCGCCTCCGCCGTGAGCACGCATTCGCCGTCTTCGGGAATGGCCGCGCCGTTTTCCAGCAGCAGGGGATCACCCGGTGCCGTGGGGATCAGATCGTAAATATGCATGTTGCCGCTTTGGGGATGCACGACATGCAGGACCGAGGACAGCGGCAGGATCGTCGGCGTAAGAAAGGCGATTTCCGGCCACTGCCCAACCCGCTCAAACCAGGCCTCGTCGTATTCCGAGGTCTGGGCCGGGCGGATTTCCCGGTAAACCGGGTCTTCCACCAGCCGGTCGCGCAACGTGGCGATGGTCCCGTGCTTGAGTCCCAGCAGGACCAGCAAGGGGGCGATCACCGCGGCCAGGGCAATGACCAGGCAGGCGGTCAGCACCCAGTCATGGCGCAGATGCCGGGCCGCCAGTCCGGGGATGACCAGGACCGGACGCACGGAACGAGTCGATCGGGGCGAGCGTCCCTTGGCAGGCTCGTCGGTCGTCATACGGCCTCCAGGCAGCGGGAATGGATTTCCTGGTCCGAAACCTGCTCCAATTCGAAAACAAACCGGGCGTCCACGTTCGCCACCAGATCCATATCATGGGTGACCACGACCACCGCGGTGCGGTTTTCCCGTGCCAGGGCATGCAACTCATCCATGATCAACCGGGCCCGGGGCTTGTCCACCGCGGCCGTGGGCTCGTCGGCCAGGACCAGGGCCGGGTCGTGGGCCAAGGCCCGGATAATGGCCACCCGCTGCCGCTGACCAATGGACAGGGAGTCCGGATACCGGTCCAGACACTGGGCCACTCCCAAGCGATCGGCCAGGGCCTCCACCCGCTCCATGTTCCCGCCCTGGCCATGAAGGCGCAAGGGCAGCGTAACATTCTCCCGGATCGTCAGGAAGGACAGCAAGCCGCCAGTCTGAAGCACGTAGCCGAAATAATGCCGACGCAAGCCCGCCAGGTACGTTTCATCGCCCCGTTCCCACAATCTCCGCACATCCACGACAGCCCCGGCCGGGTCAGGCTGGATCGCGAACCGCCCAACGCTGGTCGGTCGCATGACCAGGGCCAACATATCCAAAAGCGTACTCTTCCCACACCCGCTATCCCCCACCACGGCCACGATCTCTCCCGGATGCACGGCAAAATCCGGCACGGAAAGCTGAAAAACGCTCCCCGCTTGTTCGCGACGTTTGACGGCGGTTTGCAGCAAGAGCAGGGGGTGATTGTCTGGCATGGTGAGAGCCCAATAATTGTGTGTTGTCGGTAATCCCAATGAAATTCGGCAATACGGCTCAGGGGTGACCAGCATAATGCTGGCCAACCCTGGGCCTTATGTATGATGTCTCGTTAATACATAATCCTATGGCAAATAATCCAAATGCAACGGATAGATCATATCGGTGTCCGCATCCGTTTCATTGAGTCGGAACCAGGCGTCCACCTGCTCATTGATGGTCCGGTACTGTTCCAGTTTGGCCAGGATGTTCCATTCCAGTTGGGCGCGCTGTTCCGCGGTCATGCTGGCGAACATCTCGTCGGTCAGGGACAGGATGTCGCTGCGGTAGGGCAGGGAGCTGATGAACGCGGGCAACAGTCCGGTATCCGCCAGGGTGGCGGCCTGACCGATGTCTTCCGGCCGCTTCATGGTCTGTCCGGCCACGTTTTGCAGGGACTCGAAGAACTGAACCTGCGTCACCTCGGCCCGCATCAGGGCCTGCACCACGCTGTCCAGGGCCTGTGCCAGACTGCTCAACTGATCCCTGGTCACCAGCACGCGCACTTCCAGGGAACGGTCGGTGGTGTAAACCAGATCCCGGTCCACAACCCAGGCCACGATGTCTTTGGGTGGATTCGCTGACTTGCCGATATATTCCACCAAGGCGGCTTCCCAGACCTTGGCCACAGCCTCGCGACCCTGCTGCTCTACGTCTGAAACCGCTGGGGCAGGGGGTTCTTGAGCCGCCTGAGTTCCACCAGCCTGCCCAATCACTGCTGAAAGATTGTCATTGATGCTGCCCACAATTGAGTCCACCAGTTTCTGGTACTCCGCTTCCTCGAAGGCACTGACCTCCGTGAAGGCTGACTGCTCGCTTCCCCGGACCTGGGACAGCTTCATGAACTGAGGGATGGCGATGGGGTGATCTTCCACTGCTCGGGGATCTTGCAGGTGAATGGACAGGATATGCACCTGGGCGTCGTCGGCTTCACGGCGCAGATCGACTTCGTCCTTGCCCAGGGTGTTTTGCGGATGGCCCTTGGGATGAGAACTGGCGTCCCCGATCAGGATCATGAAACGCAGTGCGCCTTCGCGCCAGTTGGAGCGAATGGCGGTATCCACTCCGGCGAAAACCTCTTCCGCGTAGTCCAGGCTCCCCACTTCCGTGGCCACGAACTCGGTATCCAGCAACCGAATCAGCTCCCCGCCGTCCACAAGTTGCGGGGTGAAGTTCCGGGAGATGTATTCAATCAGGGGAATGGTTTTCGTGCAGTCCCGAAAACCGACCAGGCCGAACCGAAACCGCTCCGCGCTGTCCTCGGTAAAGGTGCTGACCATTTTGGTCACGGCTTCCTTGGTCATGTCGATGAACGGCTGCATGCTCCGGGTAGTGTCAATGGTGAACACGATGTCCACCTTCAAGTCCTCGATGCTGGCCCCGGCTGTCTCCCCGCGCTCAGTCTGCGCCTGCTCGCGATACTCCGTGTCGGCCAAGGTATCCGCCCCACGGGCACCTGGCACCGCCGCCGCCAATTGCAGCAACCGCACGTCGTCACCCATGATCTGGGTCTGCTCAAACTGCAGGATCGGCAGGATGTAGAACTGCTGGGTGATGTCCACGAACCGCTTGGGCTCCATACTAACGATCTCGTCAGGAGTATCTCCGGTGGCGATCTTTTTGTAGAACTCCCGTGCCTGATCCGCCCTGTCAAAGGAATCAATCAAGCCTTGAAGCGTACTCAGGTCGCGGAACATAAGCACGGGATTACGCCCTTCCAGCAACCCGCCTGGGTGGGTATAGGACACCACCAGGGCCTGCCGCCACTCCATGACATCCTGGGCCTGCATCCAGCCGGACGGCGCATCCTTGGTCGGCCCCACCTGGTACCAGCCCTTGGGCTCGGCGGGGTTGCTCAGGTCCACGTTCTGCCGGGCAAACACGTACAGCGGATGAAACGCCGGTACGTTGGCAGAAGCGATGGCCGCTGAATCAGCTTTGGTCTGGCTATAGATATGCGCAAACGGCCGCGGCAACACACGCAACGGCAACTGTGTCTCGTTCTCAAGACACACGCCGTTTCCAGGGCAAGACACATCCCAGATCACATCCTGGGCCACGGTCTGCCCCCCAACCGGAACCGCCGCAGAGGCTGGAGCAGATTCCGGAGCCGGGGCATGCCCAACATCGCCCTCCAAGGCGTCCAGGCTAGACGGTACGTGGCCGTGAGTGCCTTCGAGTTCGGAGAGTTGGGCGAAGGTTGGGGCGTTCAGGGCCAGGGTCAGTAGAAAAAAGATGGAAAAGAGAAGAATGAAAATCGGTGATTTTTGCATCCATGGTGCAGGAAAAAAAGACATAAGTCCTCCTATTGGAATGTTAAAAGTTGTCACTAGTGTCCCAACGTTTTTCATTAATCAATGCTTAAGACTCTGTAAAATATGACTTTTTATTCTTTTTTGGCTGTTACCGATTTGAACATCCAGCAGCTAGTACCTTATACCTCTTGCAACATTT
>NZ_PZKN01000037.1 GCF_003046795.1 Desulfonatronum sp. SC1
TTTTAAGCGTGAACATCTTTGAACGAAATCCATTATTACAGATAGTTGGAAATTACAGCTACGAAAACGAAGTTCGGTCAAACACTAACCAGTTGAGTTTCTTTGATTAAACGTTGGGACACTAGTGACAGAAAATGCCTTGAAAATGCTTGATATTTTTCCTTAAGATGCTCATATTACACTCACTTGCAACGCCCATTTCAGTAGCGAAATGGGCGTTACAAGGCAAAATTTCGGCTTATTTTTAGAATGTTTATCTTGAAACTTCAAAAAGTTAACTCGGTCCGACCCCAGTCGTCGCACAGTCGAACCAGTTGTTGGGAAACGTCAAAGAAACTTTGGCTACTGGCGCCCAAACCATGAGCGAAATCATTATCTACGAAGATCCGGACAACACCAAGCCTGTCCAGGTAACCCTGGAAGGTGAGACGGTTTGGCTGACCCAGTCCCAGATGGCCGAATTATTTCTGGTGAAACCTCAGAATATCACCATGCACCTGAAAAACATCTACAAAGGTGGGGAACTGGAGGAGAAGGCAACTTGTAAGGATTTCTTACAAGTTCAAACCGAGGGGGGCCGGCGCGTGGAGCGGAGTCGCAAACTCTACAACCTGGACGCCATCATATCCGTCGGCTACCGGGTCAACAGCAAACGCGGCGTCCGTTTCCGCCAGTGGGCCACCTCGGTCCTGCGCCGGCATCTGCTGCACGGATATACCCTGGACCAGCGCCGTCTGGCGGAGCGCGGTCTGGACGAAGCCAGGGCCGCTCTGGACCTGCTTTCCCGCACCCTGGAAGCCAACGCCCTGGTCAGCGATACCGGCCGGGCCGTGCTGGAACTTGTCAGGGGGTATGCCAGGACCTGGCGGCTGCTGCTGCAATATGACGAAGACAGCCTGCCGTTGCCTGACGTCTCCCGACCGAGCCGGGGGATTTTGGACATCGACCATGCCAAGTCCGCCATTGAAGGGCTGAAGGCCGATCTCATGGCCCGAGGCGAGGCCTCGGACCTGTTCGGCCGGGAACACGGCCACGGCTTGGCCGCGATTCTGGGAGCCATCGAGCAGACCATGTTCGGCGAGCCCCTGTATCCGAGCCGGGAAATCAAGGCCGCGCATCTACTGTACTTCATGATCAAGGACCATCCGTTCTCCGACGGCAACAAGCGCATCGGCTCCTTCCTCTTCCTGCTCTACCTGCACCAGGAAGACATGGCCGCGCGAATCGGCGACGCTGCCCTGACCGCCCTGGCCCTGCTGGTGGCCGAAAGCCTGCCCGCGAACAAGGATCTGCTGATCCGCCTGATCGTCAACCTGCTGATGGAATCCTGACAAGACAGGCCTCGAGCCAAAAGTCTTATCCAACGAGATCACGGTGTACGAAGGCCAGCACGTCCAAAAGGGCGACCAGCTCGGGATGTTCCACTTCGGAGGCTCCACCCATTGCCTGATCTTCCGCCCGGAAGTGAACCTAAAATTCGACCTGCACGGCCAAACACCAGGCCTGCACTCGGAAAACATCCCGCTTCGGGCCAGGATCGCCGTGGTCACGGACAGCCAGGGCGAATGACCGCGTTTTGTGTGCGTTGATCTGCATGGAGCTGTTCCGGATGGGAGCATGAGGATTTTGTCCACTTTTCAGGGTATTGGCCACTGTCGGAAATGGCAGACAAAAATGACTTTTCTCCAGCCTGCTTGGCTGGAGAAAAACACTTTGCGCCGCAGGCGCAGCCTTCAGTACCTTGTTGTGTAATCTCATCATCTCAACCACACTGCGAATGGATGCACTAGTCGTCCGACCGCCATGACTTGCCGGAAGTGGCTCTTCATCCGGTCAGGATGGACAGACGTGTCTCGGCGTGTCACGCCGAGAGTGGAAGCTCCTTGTCGGATCTTGACGGGCGATTCCGGATCAAAAAAATCTGCGTACTGCCATAGATCAACAACTGCCGTAGTCAGGAGGCAGAGCTGATCGAACACGAGCGCACATGTGCTGGGCGTCATTTTCCCCGTCACCGGGGTTATGCCGGTAGGCATCGTTTCCCACCGTCGTCGGTCGGTGGAGTACTCGACGGCGGCGGAGGCCGTTTTGGTTGGGAGCGCACCGCCGGGCGATGACGGGGCAAGGAATGCGCACAGTGGCTCTTCTGATCTGCCACAGACGGTCGCACCGACAGCTTGAATCATGTCCGGCTTGGCTTTGTGGGACCGAACGACCCAGAAAGTTCGACCAACGTTCTGAACGTCGGCGATCTTCCTGGCAAAGATCACCTCGGAACTCTCACCCGCGTGAGGTCCCATCACGCTGAACAGGCTGTATTCTTCTGTATTCATCATCACTTGCATAATGGAACGCCTTAGTAGCCGCGGCGATCTATAGCGGCCTGCTATAGGCGGCGGTCAGCAGTTTACACCTGGAATATCGAGCTTGTAAGAGTTTTCATTTATCTTTGCCCTATAGACATTGATCGGCGTCGAACTTTTTGAAATCCACTCATTAACAATCTGTTGTTCTCTTTCTGTAATTTTTGCCCCAAGTATCACACCTGCTAACAAATCTGGCTCGAAATGATATGTATTTGAGCCACCTTCATCTGGGGTTTTAATGATTCGCCTTTCTTGTTCATACTTCCAATGATTTGATTTTGTCGCGAACAAATTAAAGAATTGATCATAATTGCCAAGATCCATAATGTTTACTTCTGGATAATCATCCTGATATTTTACTTTATAAGCTTCCCAAAATATGGTCAGATCTGTTTTTGCTTTGAACTGAAGGCAAATACCTTTATGAGAGTCTGAATAGTGTGACCACATTAATATGTCATCTGGTACTTCAGAAAGGCAATATATCCCAAAATCTTTTAAAAATTTTTTAAAAATTTCATCAAGATATGCATGTGTACTAATCCTGCGAAATACAGGATTTTTTAGCTCCCTCTTGATTTGCGCTTTTGTATAATTAGGAAATCTGCTTTTTACAAGCATCTTATAGAATTGTTCTCTTTTGTAATGGTTCTTGTGAATGACAACTTTAGGCATACAATCAAAAGGGTCATTGAATGCTAATGGGTTAGAGAGCCATATTTTGCTTTCACTAAAAACTAATTCGAGCCATCTGGAACCAATGGTACGGTATTTATACAAGTAATCTACCTCAAATGGTTTTACTCGATTTAGCAAAAGCTTATCTTTGTCAATGGTCATTTCACTCTATAATATTTACAAGAAGTGTTAACGGCCATGCTTACCGGTTGGGGCGCAACGACAGTGGAGTCCCAATCCGCGTAAAGCACGAGGCTAGGTGCTTTTCTTCAGTCCTTTAGTAAATCCGTACATATCAATGATCTTTGATTTCTTGTAAGTGATACCTGAGTTATCGCCAGTGGTAAATTCCTTCACATAAATTTTTGAAGAATACATGTCAATTTCTTCTCTGTTATCATCATAAAATTGTTGGATGCAGTTCAGGGAATTTTGATTTACGCTGCGAAAGCCACATTCGCCTTGGAATATCTCTCTGAAAGTATTTCCGAAATAATTATCAAAAGCTGGGATGAACCCAAATACACCAAGCATAATTTTAGTGACAAGGGTTAGATGGGAATTCCCATTGTTTACAATAATACGCTGGATGTCCCTGTATATGGAGCAGATTGATTTGATGTTTTTACCTGAATATTGATCTACATCTATATCCCAAACCGAAGAGTCCAGGCCAGCAATGTATCTGATGAGTGGCTCATAGTGTTTAACGCTTCTGTTTAATAGAAAACTTGAACCTCGTAGCATACCCCAACTTGCAAGATAAAACCCAAGCGATAGGCAACTCTTTTCTATATCTCCTAATAAATCGTTGTCTGAGGTGGGGTGAAAATAGCAATAGCAATAATCAAATGATGCGTAGCGATCTGTTGAGGAATTGTATTTCTGGAATTCCGTCACCATTTTTGAAATGTCAGCTTGATGATACTTCATTATTACCCTTAATTCACACCCAACGCCAGCCATGAACTGCGGCTGCGCAGCAGCCGTCGCGCTCCATGGCCTTGTTAGGGTTCATTTCATTTTTTCTATCGGTACTATCGCCATCACCGGGGCCACCAGTTGCTCCAGCGCGGGATGTATCCGCAGCTCACCCAGTACCTGCCGAACCCAAGCACGCAAATAACTGGAATTGATACGTTTCCAGCAAGGAAGAACAAGGGGGAAACCTTAAGGGCCAATAGATCAAGCGCACTTGAAGTAACGAACACGGCACCTAGGGCCAGAGCTAGCTGAAACCAAGGAATCCTAGGAGCCGCGAACTTCATTCCGACTAGCGCGACCCCCAGCATCGCCGGGATCAGCCAGTGAAAATTATTATTGCCAGAAATGAGGAAGTAAAGTGCGATCCCCAGAACGGGAAGCGTCTGTGTGATGACAGTCAGCAGAATCGCACGCGGGTAAAATGGTGGTTCGCTCTGCTCAGACATCATGTTCGTCCCTTTGGTAATTTGAATAAGTCCGGCGCTCGGTAACCGCGCGCTCTTGCGAGCCTACGGCGCGCCTCAGCCGCGCGGTTTTTTGCGTCGGCTGCAGGCGCATTGTTAGAACGCACGTCACGAACCCTCGAAAAGGCTTTCATCGACGACCTGATTGACCAGCAGCCTGCCAAGCGATGTGATGCTTGTTGAGCGATCGTCCGATTGAAGAAGGCCAAGCCGCAGCAATGTATCCTTACGGTGGTCTTGGAGTGCACCGCGATCGATTTCCGACTGAGGGCTGCCCATCGCGCGTGACACTGGTTTGAGTATCTCGGGGTGTCGCTCCATCATCGCCTTGTGCCATGGTGAGCTGAGAGTCGGCGGCTGGGCATAGAAGGTCAACAGCACGATTTCAGCGTCAGTGAGGTTGCCGAACAAGCGCGACAAGGTCTTCACGCGGTCATGCTCAAAGTCTAGGCCAGCAAGACCATTTGCAAAGAGGCTCGCAAGCCGTTCAAGTCGCTCATCAGAAACGGCTCGCGATGCTTCAAGGAGAGCATCTTCGAGGAGATCTGAACCCTTAGGCGTGCGAAGTCTATCGTTCAGCCGTTTGACTCCGTCTTCGAGGGAATGGACACGAGTGGAAAAGAGGTGGAGCCACTGTTCCAGCCGCTGAAGCTTCTGCCCGGGTATGACGCCGGAGATTACTTCTGCAACCAACGGTCCGATGACAGGCACCGCACCGACAACTCCACGCACCACAGCGGCGGTGCGGTCAATTGTCTGTGTTTGAAGTGGATTCTCGGTCATGCTCACTCTCGTGCGTTCTAACGTCGAGGCTGTGGGTTCGGCGCGCTAGCGACGATACCCACCAGCCTCTGGTTCGAGATGCCCTATTTTGCTTGGTTCTTCTCGATTGCTGTCGCCTCAAAAACAATCTCCTTCAGATTGTCCGTGCTCATCCGCACAAATGACGGAACATTGGAACGCCACTGCGATACTGAAGTGCCCCCGCGAAGGCGAATCTGATCACCAGGTTTGAGTGCAAAGACCAAGTCCGATTTATCTTTGGGAAGAACCACGAAGTCGGCCTTAACCTCTCCGGACAAAGGATTCTTTTCGTCGGTTGCGCCAACCGGCCGACAGCGAAAGACCACTTTCCCTGTCATTGGATAGTTCAGAAGCCATGCTCCTGTTCCGTTCGCAACAAATTCGGCGATGGTGGAAACATCGCTGCCGATGTAATCGGATGCGAAAGTCGGGTCCATCACCTTTGCGAACGGCACTTCAGTTCCCGCAGGGACCTTTGGGGTTGTGCTTGTATTGACAACCGGCGAATACCCCGCACATCCCGCCATCAGAACACACATACATACGGCAAGTAACTTTCTCATAACGTCTCTACTCCTATTGTTGCTATTGAATACCAAGATGACCATTCTCAGACCCAGAACTCTACACCCGTCGACACCTCATCTCGAAACCATAACTCTCGAACAGATATATTATGCGGAATTCGCAAAACTCCGACCCATGGAGAGGGGTCTGGAGAGGGGTCAAGTCTGCTCTTGGCTCGCAAGCTTGTCGGCAGGAACTGTCGGCGGATTGGCATGGGTCATACCTTCACCTTCGCCAGCATCTCAATGGCCCGCATTTACATCTTTGAAAAGGCGAACCATTTCTTGCCCAGGTCTTTGAGTGACGCGCCGATGTGGTAAATGTCTGGCGAACCGGTCACAATCTGTGACTAGTTGATCGTTTTCCAATTGGGTAAGCTGAAATCGAAATTGCTCGGGGAATCGGGCAATGTTTCTTTTGATCGCCTGATTCAACACCTTGGTTTCCACGCCATTATCGGTAGTTTTCCGTAGTCACTTAGACTAGGCTGGGCATGGATGCAACCAGCGTTGACCCTGTCCCGCGATTCGCGTGGGTTGCGTTGGATCATGTCAGTAAGATAACGGTTCAGCGAGTACCAGGCGAGTTGGCCCACGTGCTGAGCATGCGGCATGTGAGCAAGGAGGTGTTGGACGTGTTCATCGCGGGCATGAAGGGGCTTGGCGCAAAAAGTCATTTTGCACCAAGCCTGTTGAAAGTTGATGGTTGAAAGTTGAATAAAAACAGAGTGCTACTTTGGCTCAACATGCGTTTCGGGCAGATGGCTCGCCAATGCATGATTCTTCATCGGTTCATTCTCCAACGGGGCATCGTCCTCTAGCCCAGGGTTGGCCAGGGATCATTGAAAAAGGACGCAACCCCTTTGGGGTAGGTTACGGAAATATGGCGCATTTCCCAGGGTAGCGGCACAGCCGCAACCCTGGGCTGGGGGACTGAATCCCGTTGGGATTCCCAGAAGAAAATAACAGTCCGGAATGCATAATGAGACATCTGGAATACAAGTAGGGCGGCCTTTCCGCGCGGGATGCCATGACGGCAATTTATGAGACGCGGGAACAATTGTGAAGAAAACCGTTTGGAAAGCCAGAATGCCGTCTCTGCCTAACCAGACAGTAACCAGACCAGAGAGGGAAATCATGAAAAACCTGCTGCTTTGCTGCCTTGTTTGTTGCGTGACGTGCTGGCCCGCCTTCAGCCGGGCCGACTTTCCGCCGCTTCCCGCGCAATGCGTGGAAAGCATCGGGGCCTTTGCCCAGACGTACCAGGAAAACGAGGTTTTCAGGCTGCTCATGGACAAGGCCTTCGAGAACATGCGGCCCCTGCCGGAAGGCTACCGCCCGGAAGGCAATCCCTGGATCGGCAAAAAATTTGACGACCTGCTCGTCTTTCTGGGCGACTGGTGCCTGTTTTTGCCCCAGTCCAAGGGCAGTTCGGACGACGGATTGGCCTACATCGAGGTGATGGACTTCTTCGCCTACCAGAATCCCTTTGGTAGAGCCGTATTCCAGATCTCCCCGGGCCGGGAGCTGTTTCAGCGTTTCGTCGAGGACCGAGGCGCCTTCATGAACAGCCCGGAGTCCAGGGCAGTGGTGGCTCAGTGGCTGGCCAACCCGCGCATTGAAAAGGAAGACTATCTGCTCCCGGACCCCGACGCTCCTGACGGCGGCTTTGGCTCGTTCAACGATTTTTTTGCCCGGACCTTCAAGGACCAGGCCCAAAGCCGGCCCCAGACCATGCCGGACCGGGACTACGTGATCAGCGCGCCTACGGATGCGATCATGAACCCGATCCCCGTGCCCATCGTGGACAATAGCACCATGCTGCGCACCAAGGGCACCCAGGAGCTGAACATTCAGGAACTGCTGGCCGGATCCAGGTACTGGGAGCGGTTCGTGGGCGGCACGGCCCTGTCCTGTATTCTCATGCCCAACACCTACCACCGATACCACTCCCCGGTGGCCGGGGCGGTGATCGAGACCGCGTTGGTGAACGGGGCCCTGCTGGGCATGGAGGACTTTCCCGCCTTTGTCCCACCCGGCGGCAACGTGGGGCGGCCCGGCTCGGACTTCGGCGCTTTTGAAAACTATCAGCGCGGCTATTTCATCATCGATACCGGGAAATACGGTCTGGTGGCCGCGGTGGCCGTGGGCTTGAGCGAGATTGGTTCCGTGGTCTTCCAGGACCGGTTCCTGAACGCAACCGGGCCGGTCCCGGTCCGGCGTGGAGACGAACTGGGCCATTTCCTCTATGGCGGTTCCCTGGTGATCCTGGTGTTCGAGCCGGGTCGGTACGTCTCCGGCGGCGTCAAGATCCGCCTGGGCAACCAGATCGGCGTCTTTGACACGGACGGCGAATGAGGCCGTGTTCCTGGAAAACTGGCCGTGGCCGCCTTTTCACCCCGACTGAACCAGGCCGATAACAGCGTCCGGGCCATGCGGGCCATCGAGTATGTCAGCCAACGCCTGGGGTTGGGGTTGTTTCAGTGAAAGCACGAATGAAGGAGGCATATAAGCCTGCTTCCGGGATAAGGGAAATAAAACCCCAAGTGCAAGGAGCAAAAAAGCTCAAGATCGAAGCGTATTTATTCATATGTGAGAGTTTGAACTTTTTGCGGCGACACAGCAATTGGGAGTTTTTAAACGGACTGTTAAGCGGCTTGCCCCCAGTCCGCCAGGGAGCCACGGGCCAAAAGTGGCTGGCCCAGGATCAAGAACAGGGTCAGGGTCAGGATCAGGCGATCCAGACGCCCTCACTCCAAAGAGGGGCCACTGCTAAGAAAAGTGTCAACCTGTTCTGAACCATCCCCAAAAGGCCAACAGTTTAGAGATTATTCAAGGCCCCAGGCGCCATCCTGGACCTGTACCGGAGGAGAAAGCATGTCGTCGCGGCAAGAAATGCTGTGGGGCCATCCCAAAGGGCTGTACATCCTGTTTTTCACGGAAATGTGGGAGCGCTTCTCCTATTACGGGATGCGGGCGCTGTTGGTCTATTACATGGTCAAGCACATGATGTTTTCCCATGCCGAGGCCTCCCAGATCTACGGGCTGTACACCGGGCTGGTCTATTTAACGCCTTTTTTCGGCGGGTTGCTGGCGGATCGCCTCCTGGGGCAGCGCCGGACCGTGATCCTGGGCGGGGTGCTGATGTCCCTGGGACATTTCGTGATGGTCTTCGAGTCGTTGTTTTACCCGGCCCTGGCCCTGCTGATCCTGGGCAACGGGGCGTTCAAGCCGAATATCTCCACCCAGGTCGGCAACCTCTATCCCCCCGGCGACCCGCGGCGGGACCGAGCCTTCAGCATCTTCTACGTGGGCATCAACCTGGGGGCCTTCATGGCCCCGCTGATCTGCGGCACCCTGGGCGAGGTTTACGGCTGGCACTATGGGTTTGGGGCCGCCGGGGTCGGGATGATGGTTGGGCTGGGCATCTACCTCTGGGGGCGGCACTGGCTGGCCCCGGACAATCTGGACCGACGCGCTTCCGAGCAGGCCCGATCGGAAGCGATCGGCCCGGACCCGGCGACCCAGGCCAACGACAGGAACCGGATCGTGGGCCTGGTGGTGATCTGTCTGGTGGTGATGCTCTTCTGGGCGGCCTTTGAGCAGCAAGGCAACACCATTGCCATGTTCGCGGACGTGGACACGGATCGCCACGTCCTGGGCTGGGAAGTCCCGGCCACCTGGTTCCAGTCCCTGAACCCGCTGTTCATCTTCCTGTTCACCCCGCTGATCACCACCTTCTGGGCCTGGCAGGCCCGCCGCGG
Organism: Desulfonatronum sp. SC1; assembly: GCF_003046795.1. Lineage (NCBI taxonomy): Bacteria > Pseudomonadati > Thermodesulfobacteriota > Desulfovibrionia > Desulfovibrionales > Desulfonatronaceae > Desulfonatronum > Desulfonatronum sp. SC1. Next base: position 9,627 of record NZ_PZKN01000037.1, read on the forward strand.
CCGCGAGCCCTCCTCCCCGGCCAAGATGGCCATTGGTTGTTTTTTGCTGGGCGCATCCTTCCTGATCCTGATGCCCCCGGCGCAAACCTTTGCCACCGATGGTATTCCCGTAAGCATGCTCTGGCTGGTCGGGTTCAGCGCCGTACTCACCGTGGGCGAGCTGTACCTCTCCCCGGTAGGATTGTCCCTGGTCACCAAACTGGCCCCGGCGCGGATGGTCTCCATGCTCATGGGCGTCTGGTTTCTGGCCCAGTTCGCCGGGAACTTCCTGGCCGGATACCTGGGCCATTTCTGGGACATCTGGCCCGAGGAGCAGTTTTTCCTGATGGTGGCCGGAGTGGCCGCCATGGCCGGGGTCATCATCACCAGCCTGCTCAAGCGCCTCAAACTGGCCATGGGCGCGGGGGCGGTGATGGCCCATTGAGGCCAGCACCCCCACTGGCTGAACTTTTTTCGGAGGTTGAACAAGCATGACCGAACGTTGGCCAAGGGCGGCAATCAACCCGCAACCATCTACCTGGGAGAAATGATCATGAAAACGCATGCCTTACGGACATTGGCCACCCATCAGGAGGGAGAAACCATGACATCTTTTTTCAGAGCACGACGCCGCCTCCTGCTCAGGTTTATTGCCTGTGCGCAAAATCTGTTGCCGATGCTGGTTGGTTCAGCCGCGAATTTTCATGCCCTGGTGAACGCCTTGCCGCCGTTCTATAAGAACATCGTGGGCGTGAATCCCCGGAGGGTGACAAACCCATGAAAGCCACCCCTTGCTTCATCACGTTGGCCGTCCTGCGCAAAATGGCCCTTGTTCTTGTATTCCTGCTGTTTTCCACGCACCCGGCCTGGGCTCGCCTCTCTGTTGATGCTGACATCCTCGGGCAGGTTCTTCAGGAAGCCCATGCCCTGTTCGCGGACGATACCGAGGGGGCCAATGCCGATTACATTCCCGAGCTGGCCAGGGTGCCTTCGGAGCTGTTTGGCCTGGCCCTGGTCACGGTGGACGGCCAGGTCTTCATTGCCGGGGATGCGGATTACGATTTCACCATCCAGTCCGTGTCCAAGCCGTTTACCGCGGCCCTGGTTCTTCAGGAACACGATGATCCGGAAATCCTCGTGGAAAAGGTCGGGGTCGAGCCCACGGGCCTGCCCTTCAACTCCGTCCTGGCGGTGGAGCTGCACGCCTCCCGGTCCGTGAACCCCCTGGTCAATGCCGGCGCCATGGCCGCGGTCAGCCTCGTGCCCGCGGAAAGCGACATGGAGCGCTTTTCGAAAATCAAGCAATTCCATGAGGCCATGGCCGGCCAGGAACTAAGCGTGATCGAGGAGGTCTACCGTTCCGAGGCGGCCACGAACCAGGGCAACCGGGCCATCGCCCACCTCCTGAAAAAATACGGCCGGATTTACGCCGACCCGGAAGAGGCCCTGGACGTCTACACCCGGCAGTGCGCCATCGGGGTCACGGCCCGCGTCCTGGCCATGATGGGCGCGACCCTGGCCAATGGCGGGGTCAACCCGATCAGCAAGGAGCAGGTTCTGGAAGCCCGGCACGTGCCCAAGGTTCTGGCCCTGATGCTGACCGCCGGGTTCTATGACGAATCCGGACGCTGGGCCTACGACGTGGGTCTGCCGGCCAAGACCGGAGTCGGCGGCGGGATCGTGGCCGTGGTTCCTGGAAAACTGGCCGTGGCCGCCTTTTCACCCCGACTGAACCAGGCCGGCAACAGCGTCCGGGCCATGCGGGCCATCGAGTATGTCAGCCAGCGCCTGGGGTTGGGGTTGTTTCAGTGAAAGCACGAATGAAGGAGGTGCATATGGATCGCAGAGCATTCTTGAAGATCGCCGCCGTGGGAGCGTTGGCCGGGGGAGTACAGGGTTTTTCGGGGCCGTTGTCAGCCCTGGCCGGAGCTGGTTCAGGTTCAGATTCGGCCGCCAGGTACATGGTGGCGGACAGCCATTTCCACTACGTGGACTTTCTGCAGAAGACCGAGGGCATGGACGCCTTGTTGCTGGCCATGGAAAACGCGGGCGTCGGGCACACCATGATCTCCGGGATGCCCCTGGTCAAAAAATGGGACGCCGCCGAGCCGGAAGAGCCCCGGTATTACCTGGACGACAACGGCCGGACCTACTGGTACTCAGCCACGGATTTCATCGTGGCCCGGCGCGTTATGGAACTGCCCGACCAGGCTCGTTCCCGGTTTCATCCCTTCATCTGCGGGTTCAACGCCACGGACAAGCATGCCGTGCTCCACGTGGAGCGCATGCTGGAGGAATATCCCGGGCTGTGGCAGGGCATCGGCGAGGTTTTCGGCCACCGGGACGACCTGACCAATCTGACCTACGGGGAGACGGCCCGGGCCAACCATCCGGCCCTGGACCCGGTCTACGACCTGGCGGCCCAGAAAAATCTGCCCGTGAACCTGCACAACAACGCCACCTCCCGCAACCGGCTGGACCGCCCCATCTACGTTTACGAGGTGCAGGAAGCCCTGACCCGACACCCCAGGACCGTGATCATTTGGGCCCACGCCGGGCTGTCGCGGATGCTGGACCTGGACCAGCCCGCCTATACGGGACTGCTCCGGGAAATGCTCACGAAGCACGACAACCTGTACATCGACCTGTCCTGGCTGATCTTCGAGAATTACGTCCTCGACCCCGGCAGCCCCGGGCAGGTCCGCCCTTGCTGGCTGACGCTGATCTCGGACTTTTCCGACCGCTTCATGATCGGCTCGGACAACATCGGCCACTTCGCGACGTACAACCAAAACATCACCAAATACTACCAACTGCTGGACGCCTTGAGCCCGGAAAAGGCCGGGAAGGTGGCCTTGACCAATTTCTTGAGCCTGCTTCCGGGATAGGGGAGATGGATGCATACTCATCGGAATCCCGGTAGACGTGGTGGACGGGAGGGAATTTGCGCATCCGGAACAAACTTGTTTTTTCCGGGGAAGTATCCCTCCCTGCGTCTGTTGGGTCGAAGAGTATGCCGGAAAGCGAATTGAACCAGGGGGCAACTTTCCACGCAACATCCTCAGACCCGAAGCTTTTGATGAACATTGAGCCAGGGGCCGGCGCTGGTCGACGACAGCGCGGACACCACGCGCATTTTGGCCATTTTCGAGGCCATCAGCCAGGTGCCGCGCTGCTCCAAGGACGAGGAGCGTGACAGTCCGCCTGACTGAGACGCATAATGAGCCTTCCTGAAACCACCTCGTCATTGCTTGACCGCTTCTCTGGATCGGATTATTTTGTGCACAATTATCCGATTCAACAACAGGAGACATGATAATGCGTGCCCAAGATTTTATTTCCGCCACAACGCTTTCCAAAAAGACATCCTTTACCCTGGAAGCCCTGGAACGCGGCGAGGCTGAAGAGTTGATCATCCTCAAGAACAACGAACCCAGAGCCGTCCTGCTCTCCATGGCGGCCTACGAATCCATGCGGGAAGAGATCGAGGATCTGCGTCTGGCCTCGCTGGCCATGGCCAGGCTGGAATCCTTTGACCGGGACAAAGCCGTCCCGCATGATCGAATGATGGAGAAATTCGCTCCATGACCAGGAAGATCCTGTATCACCACGATGTCGAGGAGGACTTGGAAAGCGTGGGCACGGCCATGGCTCGGCGCATTGTCCGGGCCATCGACCAGAAATTGACCCAATCTCCCCTGGAATTCGGCGTTCCCCTGTCCGCTGGCCTGGCTGATTTTCGCAAGCTGCGGGTTGGTGATTGTCGGGTCGTGTATCAGGTGCGGGGGCATGAGGTGGTTGTTTTTGTCCTGGCCGTTGGTCCAAGAAGGGACAAGGAGATTTACAAGGCCGCACTGCGAAGAAAGGTTGGCCGGAGCGACATATTCCGGGCGTCCGGGCTGGAAAAACTCAAGAAATGATCGCGATCAGCTCGGACGGTGTAAGCCCGGTATGGTATTTCACCGCTCCGTAGAAGGTGGACCGGTTGGCCCAGCCGGCTTCCCGGCCAAGGCCCTCCAGGGGTGTTTTGTCGCTCTTTTCCCGTAAAACCAGTTGGATAAAGTAAGCCAGGCGCAACGTGTTCACCAGTTGTCTGAACGGCATGCGCCATTGCCGGGCAACCATCCTGGACAGGTAGGTTGTGTTGATGCCCAGCTCCTGGGCGGCCTTTTGCAGGGAACAATCGATGTCCGAAAATCGTCTGGCCAGCCAGTCAGCCAGGGCTCCGGCTTCCGGGTCAGCGTCGGAGGCAAATCGGGCCGGATCATATTCCCGCAGCAGGTTGTCCATGAGTTGTTTGTCAAAGGGCCGTGGGCAGCCCGGCTGCCCCTTTTTCGCGGGGAGATGCTCCAGGGCCGAGGCGCACAGATCTTCCGGCTCCACCGGTTTGACCAGGTAATCCACGGCGCCCATTTTCATGCACGCCACCGCGGTATTCAGGTCAGCTACGCCGGTGAACATCACCACCGGCAGGCTGGGAAAGTTCTTCCGTATTTCTTCCAAAGCTTGAATACCCGAAGTGCCGGGCATGGTAATATCCAGAAAGACCAGCCCGGCCTGGGGCAGGAGGTCTCGGGCCGCTTGAAACCCCACGCGAAACCCGGCTGGCAATCCGGACATCTCCAGGGATAGCACCGCGCTTTCGCAGACCGCCACGTCATCATCAATAACCAGAATCATCGCGTACCGCTCTCCGCCGTGCCTGGCAGGACTATTTCCACGCGGGTTCCCTTGCCCGGTTCAGACTGAATATCCAAGGCCCCGTTGGAATTTTCAATGATCCGGGCCGCCATATAGAGCCCCAGGCCTGTTCCGCCCACTTCCCTCTTTGTCGTATAAAATGGGGAGGTCACCTGGGAGAGGTTTTCAGGAGCAATCCCGCGGCCGGTATCCCGGACCCTGATGTGCAGGCCCATATCCGATTTCCAGGCGGCAAGTGTTATGGAATCTTGATCTGAAGTCAGCGAATCAGCAGCGTTTTTCAGCAGATTGATCACCACCTGTTCCACCTGATGCGGTCGGCAGTAACAGTCAAGAGGGACAGCCGGTAGCTCAAGCTGGAAACAGCGAGTTCTCCGGCTCAGATACTGCTCGGAAAAATCAGCGGCGGACCTGATGATGCCGCGAAGATCATGCATTGCCGAGGCGGACTCCTCATCAGACTGGGAAAAATCGCGCAGGTCATTGACGATCTTGGATATCCGCGAACAGGCTTGTCTGGCCTGGACGATTCCTCCGCGGACTTTCGGGAACAGGTCCGGCAACATATCCGGCAACATATCCGGGGGCGGACCGTCGTCATCAGCTTCGGGTTCAGCATGAACCTGTTCAAGAAAAGGAGCCGCCAGATCCAGAAACTTGTGCACAGCGGCCAGATTATGAGCGATGACTTGCGTGGGATTGCTGATCTCGTGCCCTACTCCCGAGGCCAGAATGCCGATGGACGCCATTTTTTCAGCCTTGACAAGCTGTTCGCTTTTCTCCTGAACCATACCCTCCAGGGAGGACTGATACGCCGCAAGCCTTTGCCGCTGACGATATTCTTCAGTCCTGTCTATGCTTTGGACTATGGTCTGGCTGCTCTGCCCGTCAAGCCTTGCCGTATGCAGTTCAAGGCGTTTTTGCTCTCCGCCATGCTGATGGATGAGTACTTCCGCGCATTGCCCACTTTCAGGCGGCTCTAGAACTTCTGAACCCCGGCATTGGCCCGCCTGTCCATCCCCTGTCCTTGCAAACCAGCCGGCAAGCCGCTTGCCTCTGACGGCTTCCTGGACTGCCCCCAACTGTTTGGCCAGAGATCTGTTGACCATGGAAATGGTCCCGTCTGGTTCAATGACCGCAATGCCCGTGGGGGAGTTGTCCACAACCGCTTTGTAGCGTTCTTCGCTATTTTCCAGTTGCCTGGCGGTTTGCTCCAGAGCCAGGGACTGGCGCTGAAAAAGCATGACCACCAGGGAAAAGACCAGAAGGACGGTCAGAATGAGAAAAATCAACATCGGCGGAGCCTGAGTCGGATCAAGGGGGGAAATCATGTCCCGGCTACCGATTTGAGTCAGGGAATGGAACATTCGATAGCTAAAGAGTGCCGCAAGTCCCATGAATATCGATGCCGTTGCGGTGGTAAGCCGCTTTTGCATCCGCGGAACATGAAACCTTAGTCTGTATGCGGCGTAAAACATTTGAGCGGCGCAAAGGGCATTGAATCCCGTAATGCGGATATGTACGTCGTTAAATATCAGGAGGAAAATGCTCTGCCAGGAAAACGTGGCCAGGATGAAGAACAGTTGCAGCCTCAGTGAAGAGGCCAAATGGAAATATTTCTCCAGACCTCGAATGATGCAGGCCAGGCCGACGGGAAGAAGGGTGATTCCTATAACCACTGAGATGAATAAAGGAATAAATTCGCGTCCGGCAATAAGCGGAAACGACAGGACTCCGGCGCTCATGCCGCAAAACCAGAGGCCGATTCCCTTGTATCCGGCTGAATGATATCTCCATGTGATGCCAAGAATACTTGCCATGCAGATATATATCAGAAAGGACGTGATGTAGATGGTTTTGATGTCAAGCATGGCGCCGGGTTCTGGGGGCGAAAGGACCATTTGCAGCCGGTTTGTCACGGATGCAAAACGTCACTCCATATCCCTTTTCAACTTGCCGGCGCGGTTCGTTTGGAACAGCGGAAGGGAGAGTTTCCAGCGGATGGCGGCGAGGCGTAGGCCCAGGACAAGGCTCATGGCCAGCAGGCGGTTTTGCGGTTCGGACGGAAAGACGTGTTCCAGGATGATGAACAGCGACGCGCCGAGAAAGGAGGCCGTGGCGTAGAGATGTATCTCCGGGCGGAAGACCATGGGGATTTCGCGGATCAGGACGTCGCGCAGCATCCCGCCGGCCACGCCGGTGATCACCCCGAGCATGATGGCGACAGACTCGGGAGCGCCCATTGCCAGTGTTTTTTCCACGCCGATCACGGTGAACAGCGCCAGTCCAACGGCGTCCGCCACCAGCAGCGGATGCCCCGGCAATTCCCTTGCCCGCGCAACCAGGAACATCGCGATCGCAATGCCAAACGCGGTCAGAACGTAATTGGGGTCAGCCACCCAGAACACCGGCACTTCCAGGATCATATCCCGCAACGTGCCCCCGCCCACCGCCGCCGTCACCGCAAGGACCACGACGCCGAACAGGTCGATGCGTTTGCCGCGCGCGGCGAGCACCCCGGAGGTAGCGCACGCCGCCACGGCGACATGTTCAATATAATATTGCATAGCAGCCTCGGTGGCGGCCCATTTTCCGGCGGTACTTGGCCATGAGCGCAAAAGGTGAACCAATGCAACGGTATTCTCAATATTCTTGCATGTCGCTTACGAGAGTTGAAGAAACGGGTCAAGCGGTTGGGCCGTTGCTCAATCCGCGCAAAGCTTTCGGCGTGGTACAGCAGCCGCTCGTTTCGAGGAAGGTTGCCGAGTCTCAAAAACAGGTCGTTTATACTCGGATGAGCTGAGGAGTTACAAAAATGCAGGAATCAGTCCGATTTTATAAATTCGGACTTTCCATGGACATGATTCGTGGTAGGTAGGTTAACGCCAAACAAAGAACAGGCCGAGTCAGTATCTCCATGCTGAAGATGCACACCCTGTCCATGTGTCCACACATTTTGAACCATCCCGGCATCCACGAGCTGGATGCGCAACCCTGACAAAAGGGGGAAACTGAATGGTAAAAGCACAATCTGACAGGCAACAGGAAGGAAGTCTGGCCTGGGTTATTTTCCTATCCTTCGTGGCCACCATCGGCGGCTTCCTGTTCGGCTTCGATAGCGGGGTGATCAACGGCACGGTGGATGCGTTGCAAAAGGCCTTTGACTGCACGGCCGTGGCCACGGGATTCAACGTGTCGTCCATGCTCATCGGGTGCGCGGTGGGGGCCTTTTTCGCCGGAACCCTGGCGGATCGCTTCGGGCGCAAGCCCCTGATGCTGGCCACGGCCGTGGCGTTTACCATCAGCGCCTGGGGCTCGGGCATTGCCGACGGCACCACGGAGTTCGTCCTCTACCGGGTTCTGGGCGGTCTGGCCGTGGGAGCGGCCAGCATTCTGGCCCCGGCCTACATCAGCGAAATCGCGCCGCCCCATATCCGCGGACGTCTGGCCACGTTGCAGCAGATGATGATCGTCATCGGGTTGTTTACGGCCTTTTTGAGCAACTACCTGATCGCCGCTGCCGCGGGCGGTTCCGCCTCCGCCGAGTTCTGGGGAGGTTGGCAGGCCTGGCAGTGGATGTTCTGGATGGAGATCTTTCCCGCGTTGCTGTTCCTGGTCTGCCTGCTGTTCATCCCCGAGTCGCCGCGCTTTCTGGTTGCCGCGGGCCGGGATGAGCGGGCCGCTTCGGTGCTTTCGAGGATTTCCGGCCCGCGAAAGGCCACGGCCCAGGTCGCGGCCATCAAGTCCACCCTGGACGCGGGCCGCAAACCCAGCCTTTCCGACATCGTCAATCATGTCACCGGCAGGGTCCATCCGGTCGTTCTGGCCGGCCTGGCCATTGCCGTGCTCCAACAGTTCACCGGGATCAACGTGGTCATGTACTACGGCTCGGTGCTCTGGCAGGCCGCCGGTTTCAGCGAGGCCGACTCCCTACTGGTCAACGTGATCAGCGGCTGCGTCAATGTCGGGTTCACCTTCGTGGCCATCGCCCTGGTGGACCGCATCGGACGACGGCCGTTGCTCTTGGCCGGCGCTTTGGGCCAGGCCGTGATGCTGGCGATCATGGCCATAATTTTCGCCACCGCGGACAAAGACCCCGGCCTGGGCCTGCATCTGGGCCGGGTTGCCGGCACGGGTGCCCTGCTGGCGGCCAACGCCTACATCGCCTTTTTCGCGGCCACATGGGGCCCGGTGGTCTGGGTGATGCTCGGCGAGATGTTCCCCAACCAATGCCGCGGCGCGGCCCTGGCGGTCTGCGGCCTGGCCGGATGGTTCGCCAACTTCCTGGTGACCATGACCTTCCCCATCCTGTTGGCCACCTTCGACCTGGGCATCACCTACATGATCTACGCGGCCTTCGGCCTCATCGCCTGGTTCTTCGTCCGTTCGTTCGTGAATGAAACCAAGGGCAAGACCCTGGAGGAAATGTCGCACTGACGCGGGGCATGCGGGAAACTGCCGCGGATTTTCATGCCTTGGTTAATTCCCTGCCGCCGTTCTACAAGAACATCGTGGGCGTTAATCCCCAGAGGGTGGGATAATTTGTCCGCCATGACCTTCAATTTCATGGATTAGCGTACCGGCATTTCGAGTATGCAATGTGAATGCATAATGCCGTTCTCGATGAAAAGAGGAGAAGAGAGTTATGGAAACCACGGATAAGCCGGCAAAGAAACGCATCATCTCGATTGACGTTCTCCGCGGAATAGTCATAGCCATAATGGCGCTCGACCACACAAGGGAGTTCTTCTCATCCTTCAGGCATTCGCCAACCGACCTTGCGTACACCACTACAGAGCTTTTCATTACGCGGTGGATAACTCACTTCTGTGCCCCTGTGTTCGTGTTTGTCGCCGGGACCGGCGCATTTCTGTATTATGTGAGCCGCGGAAGATCCGCGGAAATCACGTCCCGTTTCCTCTGGACGCGCGGCCTGTTCCTGGTCCTCATGGAATTGACTGTCATACGTTTCGCGGCAAGCTTCAACTTCAACTATTATGATACCACGGCGAATATCCTTCAGGTAATATGGGCCATCGGCTGGTCCATGATTTTCCTCGCCGCCCTTGTGCGCTTGCCATCCTGGGTTATAGCCGTGGTGGGGGGCGTGATCGTCCTTTTTCACAATCTGCTCGATGACGTTGCGTCGATGGTGCCCGGATCCCTGCAATGGCTATTCACGATATTGCATGTCCGCGACTATATCACTGTGGCGCCGGGAATAGAATTTCTTGTCGCATATCCGCTGATACCATGGATAGGCGTGATGGCGCTGGGCTTCTCCTTTGGCAATATTTTTTATTTGGAGGACAACGCTAAACAAAAACTGCTGCTGCGGATCGGAGTCGGCATGGCCGCCGCGTTCGTGGTCATCCGATGGCTTAATATCTATGGAGATCCCATCCCCTGGACGTACGAGGGCAGCTGGCTGTTTACTTTTTTGTCCTTTATCAACTGTACCAAGTATCCTCCCTCCCTTCTTTTCCTTTTGATGACCCTGAGTTTGCCTATCCTGTTTCTGTCGTTCATGAAGGAAAGGGAAACTCCCTTGTCCAGAATTTTTCTTGTGTTTGGCAGGGTACCGATGTTCTTCTATATCATGCATATCTTTATGCTGCATGCCGCCGCGGTGGTTTTGGCATGGGTCAGGTACCGAGGTTTTCCGTCATGGATGCTGACGGGCAACCCGATCTTCAGCTCGCCTGCCTTCCCAGCGGGGCCAGCGGACTACGGCTACGGGCTGATAGTCGTCTATGCGCTGTGGCTCCTGCTCCTCGCCGCGTTGTGGCCTTTGTGCCGATGGTATATGAACTATAAAAGAACCCATGACTACTGGATTTTGAGGTATTTGTGACATGCGCGATTCATAGGCGTCGCCGCGGTGTCGGTTGTTGCCCGAAATGCCGTAGTCGTGCCAAGGGCGGCTGGCAACCTGAAGGATTGGAGGTGATAAAATGACCGCTAATAGCGGAAATGGACTTGCAAAGGACACGACCACGCAAGTTGAACCTCAAAACGACAATCTCGTTACCAGACGAAGCTTCGTCAAGGTCGCCGCTGTATGCACGGTTGGCGGACTCGCGTTCAGTCCAAGCGTCATGGAAAGCATTGCTGGAGTTGCGGGCGACGTTTCATCCTTTGACGTGCTCAACCTCCTGCCCAGATCCGCCATGGGCCATATTGCCCGGGTTTCCATTGACGAATCCGCCTGCGCCAATTGCGGCATGTGCATTCTGGTCTGCGCCGCGACGCACGGGAACGAGATCGGCTGGTCCAACTCCGGCATCTGGCTGGACAGGCATCCGTTCCAGTGCGTTTATGTCACGGTCGCCTGCCGCCAGTGCAACGCGCCGGATTGTTATTTCGCCTGTCATGCCGAGGGCGGAGGGGCCATTTTCATAGACGCGCGTACAGGAGCCCGGGCCATTGACGCCTCCAAGTGCATCGGGTGCGGGAAGTGCATGGAGGCCTGCGTGTTCTCGCCGCCCCGAATCACACTCGATTCGGAGCGCAATATCGCCGTCAAATGCGATCTCTGTTCAGGGCGTCCCGAAGGCCCGGCCTGTATGGAGTTTTGCCCGCACCAGGCTCTCACGCTGGAAAGGGGGGCGTGACCATGAACAATCTGTATGGCTGGACCGGCAGGATACTGAATATGGATTTGAGCACGGGGACAAGCGAAGTCCTCGACTCCACCAACCTGGTCCAGCGGTTCATCGGAGGCAAGGGCTTGAACCATCGTCTGGCCTGGGAGCATATCCCGGCCCAGGCCGGGCCGTTTGATCCGGAAAACTGCCTGCTCATCTCCGTCGGGCCACTGACCGGCACCCCCGCGCCCACGTCCGGGCGTACGGAAGTCGGCGGCATCGCGGCCCAGACCTATCCGCCCATGTACGCCCATTCCGGAGTAGGCGGCTGGTTTGGGGCCGAACTCAAGTATGCCGGCTACGACTCCCTGATCATTACCGGCCGGGCCGCTGCTCCAGTCTATGTGTGGATCAGGGACGACAAGGTGGAAATCCGCGACGCCGCCGATCTCTGGGGCCTGGGCACGTTTGACGCCCAACAGCGACTCAAGGAAATCCACGGCAACGACGCCCGGATTCTGGCCATCGGGCCGGCCGGTGAGAACCGCTCCCGCATCGCGATCATGCTCACGGACACGGAAAACGCCGCTGGCCAGGGCGGCTACGGCGGGGTGGCCGGGTCCAAAAACCTCAAGGCTATTTGCGTCAAAGGCACGGGCAAGGTCCGGGTGGCCCATCCCGAGGAACTGTTGCGTATCCGCCGGGATCTGGCCCCTGATCCCAAAAAAAGTCCGGAGGAGCGCGGGGGGAAGTGGATATACGACAAGGAATCCGTGGACAACGTGCCCTACCCGCGCAACAGGACTTCCTGCACCCATGCCTGCGACCGGGCCTGTTGGTTCGAGTTTCGCGGGGTGCCCAGAAGAACCCGTCCGGGCCTGCACGCCGGGCGATGGGGTTGCATCGGCCCCTACACCATCGGCTGGCAGCATCCCATGGGCTACGACTGGCCGCTGTGGTTCCAGGGCTTTGAGGGCGGGTTCGAGGCCACGGAACTGATGAACCAGTATGGGCTGAACGAGTGGGAGTTGCTGGCCGGGATGGTTCCCTGGCTGGTCATGGGCGATCATGAGGGCGTGCTCACGGACAAGCGTTTCGACGTGATCAAGCCCATCACGCCGAACAAACCCGAATGGTGGGTGACCCTGATCAAGGCCATCACCTACCGCCAGGGCATTGGCGACCTCCTGGCCGAGGGAGTGTCCCGGGCCATCGCCGAACTTGGCCCGGAGCAGTATGGGGAGACCATCTACCAGGGCGAGCGCAAGAGACCGACCAGGATCAGCCTGCAGGAGGCCTGGGGCTACGCCGGGCACTGGAGCGGCCGGGGCATCCATGCCGTCCGAGAATTCCCCCACTGGCTACTGGAGGCCCTGGTCTGGATGACGGCCACCCGCGATCCCCTGGACGACACCCATATCGTGGCCCGGGACGAATGGATGGAGGAATTCAACAAGAACCCTTACGAAGGAACCAAAGGCGCGGAAATCGCCATCTGGAACGAAAACCGCTCCGAGCTCAAATCCAGCCTGACGCTCTGCGACTGGTCCTTTCCCATCCCCACGAAATCAGACGCCGAAAGCCGCCTTTTCTCGGCCGTGACCGGCATGGAACTGGACGAGAAAGGCCTGGACATGATCGGCGAGCGGAACAAGAACATGCAACGGGCTTTGCTGGTCCGCAATTACGGGCGGGACCGGGCCGGGGAAGTGGCCGAGATCATGCCCTGGTTCAAGCGGCCCGATGCCACCAGGGGCATTGTCATCGACGAGGAGAAATTCAACGGTCTGGTGGATACCTATTACACCCTGCGCGGCTGGGACACGAAAACCGGCAGACCCACCCGGGCCACCCTGGAACGCCTGGAGTTGGGCGACGTCGCAGCAGCGCTGGAGGCAGAGGAAAAGCTGCCGTAACCGCTCAACAACTCCTGGCAGCTCAGCGCATGGTGGGGCAGGCAGGCTGCCTGCCAGATGAAAAATGCCCGGACTTTTTTTAAGCAGACAATCAGGCGGCGATCAATGAACACTCATAACAGAAGGAAACCCTATACCAGTCCACAAGTACATATTCCGCAACCCTCCGACAGGGAGCATTACGCGTTTATGACACAATTCTACATTCGCTGAGGTAGGTCGCCCTTAAAGGGCTTTTCCTGCTTTCCCAACGTTGCCCCAGGGCGTTGCCCTGGGCTCTAACATGTCGCCCCTTTGGGGCTGAAATCAAGCCCTGAAAGGGCGAAACAAGTACAGCCCAGGGCAACGCCCTGGGATATCAATGAGATAGCTTCCATCCGGAAACTCTTTTGTTTCCGGATGTTGAAACTGCCGGTTTTCAATTCGAAAACGAGCAATTTTTTCTTTTGGCAAGGAAGTCAAGCAATTATGAGGAGGCGTATATCAATACGTTGACGAATAATTGTGAAGACTGACGCAGCCAAAAGGAAAAAGGGCCGTTTCCGGATGAAAACGAGATAGTTTATCCAGCCCTGAAGGAGCGGCCTAAAAGGGTGAGGCTCATCAAAAAATGCGTAATGCTCTCATCCCGATTTACAGAAACGCGTAATGCTCCCTACAAGCAGCGGCTTCGAAATCACGGGGTGGACATGACCTGGATGGATTTCGGCGCCCTGACCAGCGGCTACGGCGCGACCCACTGCACGACCCAGGTTCTGGTGCGGGAAGCGAAACCATAAGCGGCTCGGCTGTGCGGGCCAATGATGTATACACTCAGGAGGTTGATATGTTGAAGCCAAAGATTCTATTTCTGACTGTTCTTTGCCTCGTTCTGTCCATCTCAGTTCTGGCCGCCGGAACCGCCTTGGCGGATCAAGGAGATCGGCGGATGCAACTGGAAAAGGCCATCGGCGATTTCCCGGGCAAGGCCAAGGCCCTTTTGCGATCGGTCGTGCTGGACGATGGTTTTATCGGTATAATCGACAGCGCAACCGCGCGTGAGCTATCGGCCCGATTGGGGCTTGGCGCCAATGAAACCGCCCTGGCCTTGATCACTTTAGCCAAGGTTTACGCCGTGCCGCCTATTTCCAATTTTCAGGTGGGAGCCGTTGCCGTGGGGCTCAGCGGGGCCATGTACTTCGGCTGCAACATGGAATTCCCCGGCCAGGCCCTGAGCTTCTCGGTGCATGCCGAACAGGCCGCGACCATGAACGCCTGGATGCACGGGGAAACAGGGCTCAGGGCCATTGCCATCACGGCCCCGCCCTGCGGGTATTGCCGCCAGTTCCTCAACGAGCTGGCAACCGCGGATGATCTGGAAATCCTTTTACGGGATGCGCCGCCAACACCGCTGCGCGTCCTGCTGCCCGAAGCGTTCGGGCCGACGGACCTGGGCATGGAGCTCCGGCTGATGGACGAGTCCGTCCAGCCCCTGCGGCTGACAACGCCGTCAGACGACAAGGTGGTTCTGGCGGCCCTGGCCGCGGCCTCGACCAGCTATGCGCCCTACTCCGGAAATCATGCCGGCGTGGCCATCGAGTCCGCAAAGGGCGTCATCGTGTCCGGTCGCTACGCGGAAAACGCGGCCTACAATCCCAGCATGTCCCCGCTGGCTGCCGCGCTGGTACTCTACAACTTCGCCAATCAAGACTTGAGACGGATCAAACGCGCGGTGCTGGTCCAGACCAATCCCGTTTCCGCCAACCAGAGGGACGCGGCCAAAGCCGTGCTCTTCGTCCTGGCTGGGAATCTTGAGCTGGAAGAATATGCAGCGGTGGGCGAGTAGTCGCCGCAGTGTCGGTTGTTGCCCGAAATGCCGTTGTCGTGCCAGGGGCGGCAATCACCCCTCAACCATCTACCCGGGAGAAATGATCATGAAGAATTTCGCCATCCGTGCATTGCTCACCGTACTGACCCTGTGCGTCGGCCTGCTGGTCCAGGGCGCGGTCCTGGCCGCTGAGGTTCAGCCTCTCAGCGACAAGGAGCGCCGGGAATTTGCCCTGCTCAGCCCCTTCGAATTCAAGAACGAGCTGGGGGATGCGGCCAAAGTGGACGGCAAGCCCGTGTACAATGCCGGACGGGGCAATCCGAACTTCATCAACACCCGGGTGCGGCTGGCCTTCAGCATGCTGCACCGCTTCGCCGTGGACCAAGCCTGGCCGGCCGAGGTCGGGGTTGATCTGGCTTATCCGCTGCGCCAGGCCCCGGGCATGGCCGCCGCGTTCCAGACGTTCCTGGCCGCCCAGGCCGACCAGGACAGCGCGGCCTTTTTGGCCCGCTGCGTGGAATACGCCCAGCAGCGGCTGGACATTGCCCCGGATGACTTCGTGGCCGGGATGGTCGGCGCGATCCTGGGCGATTACTATCCCGTGCCCTCGCGGATGCTCACGGTTCCGGAAAAGGTGGTTGAGGCGTACCTCAAGGAGTTGCATTTCCCTTCTGGAAACATCCCGTCCGAGGTTTTCCGCCTCTTCGCCACCGAGGGGGCCACGGCGGCCATGAACTACACCTTCAAGACTCTGAGGGAGAATTTCCTGATCGCGCCCGGGGACAAGATCGCCCTGATCACCCCGATCTTTTCGCCGTACATCGAAATCCCGGTGCTCAATGATTTCGAGCTCGAACCCATCTATGTCGCCGCCTCCGAGGCCACGGGCTGGCAGGTTCCCGACGATGAAATGGACAAGCTCAAGAACCCTGAAATCAAGGCCCTGTTCATGGTCAACCCCATGAACCCCGGCGCGGTGAGCATGAGTCGGGAGAGCGTGGAGCGCATCGCCGAGGTGATCAAGACCGACCGGCCGGATCTGTTCGTGCTCACGGATACGGTCTACAGCCCGTTCGTGGACGAATTTCACGACGTGATTCAGCTCGTGCCCGAAAACACCATCGGCGTGTTCTCCTATTCCAAGTACGTGGGCGTGACCGGCTGGCGGCTGGGAGTGATCTTCATCCAGGACGACAACATTTTCGACAAGATGCTCCAGGCCCTGCCCGAAGACAAAAAGCAGCTTCTGCGCAAGCGGTACGTCACCGTGACCCCGGACCCGGACGCCATTCCCTTTATCGAGCGCCTGCTCATAGACAGCCGGGACGTGGCCCTGGCCCACACCGGAGGCCTGTCCACCCCGCAGCAGGCCATCATGACCCTGTTTTCCCTCTACGAATTGCTGGACACGGAAAAGGTCTACAAGCGCGGCATCCAGACCCTGCTCCAGAGTCGCATGGCCCTGCTCTACGCGGCCCTGGGCACGCCCGCGCCGCAAGGCCCGACCCAAACCGCCTACTACAACATGGTCAACCTGCGCGACTTGGCCGCCAGACTGCACGGCCCGGAATTCGCCGCCTATCTGGCCGAGGAATTCACCCCCTTTGACCTGCTCATGCACCTGGCCCGAGCCTACCAGACGGTGCTCCTGCCCGGCGTGGGCTTTGCCGGCCCGGACTGGACCGCCCGTGTCTCCCTGGCCAACCTGCCGGACGAGAACTACACGGTGATCGGGCAAAATCTGGTGGCTTTGATGCGGGATTTTCACGCCTACTGGGAACGAAAAGCGGCGCAATAAAACCGCGCTTACCAGTTCTCTCTCAAACAAACCCCGGAGATGTTGATGAACATTGATCCAAATACCGTCGCGAAGGTCGTGGCCATTCTGCATGAGGAAATCGTGCCGGCCCAGGGCTGCACCGAACCCATCGCCATAGCCCTGGTCGCGGCCAAAGCACGGGAGGTGTTGGGCACGGTTCCGGAACAGGTCAGGATTTATGTTTCCGGAAACATCATCAAGAACGTCAAGAGCGTGGTCGTGCCCGGCAGCGGGGGCATGGTCGGCATCGAGACCTCGGCGGCCATGGGCATCATGGCTGGGGACTGTACAAAGGATCTGATGGTCATCAGCGACGTCACCGAAGCGGACATGGTCGCGGTCAGGAAATACCTGGGCAAGGCCGCCTTCGAGGTGGTCCACGAAAAAACGCCGGTCAAGCTCTATGTGCGCATCGAGGTGGTTGCCGGGGACCGGAGCGCAGAAGTTGAGGTGAAATATCTGCACACCAATTTGACGCGGGTGGTCCAAAACGGGCGCGTCCTGCTGGACCGGGGCTTCAGCCCGGAGAGTTTTCATACCCCCGAGGAAGATCGCTCCGTCTTGTCGGTCAGGCTGATTTACGATCTGGCCAAAAGCATTGACCTGGAACTGATCCGTCCGCTGTTCCAGCAGGTCATCGTCCTGAACTGCGCCATTGCCGAGGAGGGGTTGCAAAACGCCTACGGCGTGAACATCGGCAGCAGCATTCTCAAGAACATCGAACAGGGCATCTACGGAGACGACCTGCGCAACCGCAGCGCGAGCTATGCCGCGGCTGGCAGCGACGCGCGCATGAGCGGCTGCCCCCTGCCGGTGATGACCACCAGCGGCAGCGGCAATCAGGGCATGACCGCCTCCCTGCCGGTAATCAAGTTCGCGCGGCTGAAAGGGTATGCCGAGGACGATCTGATCCGGGCCCTGTTCCTGTCCCACCTGTGTACCGTGCACATCAAGACCCAGGTGGGCCGTTTGTCCGCCTATTGCGGAGCCATGTGCGCCGCGGCCGGAGTGAGCGGGGCCATCTCCTTTCTCATGGGCGCGAATTACGACATCACGGCCCATGCCATCGTGAACACCCTGGGGAACATTTCGGGCATCGTCTGCGACGGGGCCAAGCCGTCCTGTGCCATGAAGATCGCCACGGGCATCTATGCGGCCTTTGATTCCGCCATCCTGGCCTCCCTTCACAAGGATCTGCACGGCGGCGACGGCATCGTGGGCAGCGACGTGGAGGCCACCATCCGCAATATCGGGGAACTGGCCAGCAAGGGCATGGAGCAGACCGACGAGGTGATCCTCAAGATTATGACTTCAGAGAGCGGCCACGGGGTTTTTCGCCCCCCGGTCAATTAAGCCAGGAGCCTTTTCCCCAACAGGCAACCGTCGTTTGGAGTGTTCACGTAATCATCACATTCAAACGCAGGGGCGGCCCTCGCGGCCGCCCTAGCATCCCATCGTAGGGGCAGACCTGTGTGTCTGCCCACGTCCCCTTGCGGCCGCCCTGGCAGGCGCGAGGTCTGCCCCTACAAAATGCGAAAATAAACCCGAGTTTCCTTGAACAAACCGCAATCATCAGGATGAAATCATGAACGTGCACGGCAAGGATCTGAAAATGAATTCCCAAGACTGGGGATGGGTGGCCGTGAACATCGGCATGGGCATCGGGGCCGGGATCGTCTTTTTGCCCATCCAGGCCGGCATTGTCGGGCTGTGGACGTTTCTGCTGGCCGTGCTCGTGGCCTACCCGGCTTTGTATCAATTTCAGCGGCTTTTCATCAACACGCTGGTCGAATCCCGCCGGGCCACGGACTACCCGGCGACCATCAGCGAATATCTGGGAAGAAAATGGGGGGCCGGGCTGGGCTTTGTCTATTTTGCGATGCTGCTGATCTGGTTCTTCGTGTATAGCGAAACCATCACCAACGACAGCGCCTCGTACATCCAGACCGCGGGCCTGACCGAGGGGCTGTTGTCGGCCAATCCGTTCTACGGGCTGGTCATTGTCCTGGTTCTGGTTCTCGTCGCCTTTGCCAGCAGAACCCTGCTTCTGAATTTGTCCAAGCTGCTGGTGATCGTCGTGCTCTCGTCCTTGACCCTGCTGGCTCTGATGCTCGTCCCGTTCTGGACTCTCGATCATGTTCAGGAAATCGTTTCCGTGCGCAAACTGATCACCCAGACGATTGTCACGCTGCCATTCGCCATGACCTCCATCCTTTTTCTGCAGTCGCTGAGCCCATTGGTTATTTATACCCGGTCGGAATACGACGACATCGACATCGCCCGACGCAAGGCCCACCAGATCATGAACTGGTCCTTCATGATCCTGGCCAGCGTGATCTTTTTCTTCGCCTTTTCCTGCACCATTTCCATCTCGCCCGAGCAGGCCCATCAGGCCTTCGCGGACAACACGTCCTTTCTGGCGGTCATGGCCAAGACCATCCCCGGCGCACTCGTCCCGAGCATGGGGGTGGTCATTGATTTGTGCGCCATCGTGACCTCGTTTTTCGCGGTTCTGCTCGGCCTGCATGAAGCCTGCGTCGGGCTGTACATGAATCTTGTCGCCGGGGACGGACCCAGGGAAAAGGTCAACAAAACCAAGCTGTCCATCGGCGTGGTCGTCTTCATTGTCCTTCTCGGATGGTTTGCCACCATCGCGGACTTTCCCATCCTCTACTTCACGAGCATCAGCAGCCCGATTTTTGCCGTAATCGGATGCTTCATCCCCGTCATCCTCATCTACAAGGTGGACCAATTCGCCAAGTACAGGGGGCCCCAGGCCTGGATCGCCGTGGGTACCGGGGCATTGCTGGTCCTGTCGCCCTTTCTGGCTTTTTTGTAACTTCTCAGCACACGTTGTATGCTCTTCCCGCGGCCATCGGCATTACTTTGTGTTGAGTAGTTACGCTACAAACAAACTCCTGAGCGAGACGCCATTGAAAATCATCAAGCCCGACCACCTCTCCCTGCTCCCCACCACCTGCGCCGTTGCCGGGGAACAGCGGCTGGTCCTGTCCCTGTTCGCCTGCTTTCCCCTGTCCGGTTCCCAGTCCGACTCCCAGTCCGCCTCTCGGGCCGGGCAGGAGGCGCCGGGACTTGTGGCGGAAGCTGAGATGTGGACTGCCCTGGCCTCGGTCCTGGGCGATGGGGATGTGTTCGACGCCGGACGGCCCAAGCCCCGGGCCGAGTTCCTGGTTTACGGGGAATGCGTGCCGCCCGGCGCCGTGGAGGCCTGTCCGGTCAGGGTCCGGGTGGGCCGGGTCGCCAAGGAGTTGATGATCTTCGGGGATCGCTCCCGCGACGCGGGAGCCCTAAACGCTCCGGGTCGACCCCAGCCCTTCCAGCGTATGCCCCTGACCTGGGAGAATGCTTACGGTGGCCCGGATTATCCAGCCAATCCCCTGGGCAAGGGGCGCGGGGCGGACCAGTCCGGACGCCGACCAGTGCCCAACGTGATTTTGGCCTCCGAGCACCCCCTGCCTCCGAATCGGGATCCAAGCCCGGCCTGCCCGCGGGCCGTTCCGTCCTGGTGGCCCCAGCGCACCCAATATCTCGGCCCCTTTAATCGCCAGTGGCTGGCCGACGGCGCACGGGATCTGCCCGCCACCACCAACCCGCTGACGCACATGAGCGCCTCCCCGGACCAATGGCTGGAAGGCTTTCTCAACGGCGACGAGGACTTCGAGCTGACCAACCTGCACCCGTCGCGCCCACAAATCACCGGAACCCTGCCCGGCCTGCGGGCCAGGGCCTTTGTCACCGGGCCGGGCCAGGATCTGGACTCCTTCCGCGAAGTCCAGACCCGGGCGGACACGGTCTGGTTCTTTCCCGGCCTGGATTTGGGCGTGATCTGCTACCGGGCCGTGGTCCCGGTCCAGGACGAGGACGCCGACGACGTGGGCCACGTGCTGCTCGGCCATGAGCCCTTGACCGCGGCCCCTCTGCCCGCGGCGCACTACCTGGAACAACTGCGCCTGGAGCTTTTCCCGCCGGACGAGGAACCGGCCGCGCCCCAGGAAGGCCAGAGAGATGGGTCGGGCGACGGTGCGGAAGAAGGGCCGGTCGAAGACCAGGCTCTTTCCACGGAAGAACCGGATCATCTCTTGTCCGGCCAAGACTCGCCGACGCCGGACCCCGGGCTGCTCGAATTCCAGGCCGAGATGGAGCGCATCCAGGCCGAGAGTCGGGAGATGCTGGCCAAAATGGGCTACACCGAGGAGCAGGCCCGGGAGCTTGTCCATAAGTATGAGGTTCAGGCCCAGGAAATGGCCGAGCGCCTACCGGACAAAAGCCTGGAGGAAATGGCCGCGGAAGCCCAGGCCCAGGCCCAGGCCTTCCTGGCCGAACATGGCCAGACCCCGGAACAGGCCCTGGAAGCCCTCCACGGCAGGCAGCCCCAGCCTTTGACCCTGGAAGACATCGACGCCATGCTGGTCCAGGGCGAAATCACCCCGGAAATCGCCGGGCACATTCGCCAAGCCCATGAGGCCCTGGCCGCGTTCCTGGCCCTTTCCGCGACCATGGCCGCGGAAAAAACGCCGGAACCGGACGCGGAAGACGCTTCCTTCTCGGACGGGGAAGGGCTTGCGGCGGGAGACGAACAGCCGTCAGAGGCTCAGGACTTGACCGACCAGGATTTGACCGGCCAGGACTTTACTGATCAGGACTTTTCTGGCCAAAACCTGGCCGGCCGCGATTTTCGCGGGGCCGTGCTGGAACGGACCGTGTTTGCCGACGCCGACCTGACCGGAGCCGTATTCGCCGGGGCCGTGCTGACCGAGGCCGTCTTCACCAGGGCGCGTTGCTCCAGGGCCGTGTTCACCAAGGCGGACGCCTGGAAGGCGGATTTCCAGGACGCGGACCTGAGCGGCGCGGATCTGAGCGAGGCGGATTTTTCCGGCGGCAATTTCGCCGGAGCGGATGTAACGGACGCCGTAGGGACGCGGACCGGATTCGACACGGCGCGCATGCCCGGCCTCAAGGCCGCGAGGGGCCGGTTTCAGGGCGCGGAATTCAACCGGGCGGACCTCACCGGCGCGGTACTGGAGCAGGCCGACCTGACCGACGCGGATTTCGATCAGGCCGTACTGCGCGGCGCGAACCTGGCCAACGCCGTGGCGGTGAACGCCCGCTTCGGCGAAGCCGACCTGACCGGCGCTGTGCTGACCGGAGCCGTGCTGCGCGAGTCCCGGGCCGATGCCGCGACCTCGTTCCGGGATTGCGACCTGCGCGGCGTGTTGGCCGACGAAGCCCAGTGGAGCGGGGCCGACCTGACCGGGGCCAACATGGAGCGGGCCAGCCTGAACACGGCGGACCTTTCCCGGGCCAACCTGCGTCGGGCCGAACTCACCCGGGCCCTGGCCCGGAACGCGGTCTTTTCCAAGGCCGTACTGGACCAGGCCGACCTGCGGATGGTCAACCTGATGGCAGCCTCCTTTGCCCAGGCCAGCCTGCGCGAAGCCCGGCTGGACGGCTCCAGCTGCTTTGGAGCGGACCTGCGCAAGGCCGTCTTGAGCGGGGCCAGCCTGGACAAGGTCAACCTGAAACGGACCATCCTCGACCTGGAGATGCTCGATGCCATCGAATGAACATAACGACCTCCTGGCCCAGGCCCGGGAAGACGGACGCCTGGAAAAGGCCGACCTGACCGGCGCGAACCTGGCCGGGGCCGACCTGTCCGGCTTGTTCCTGACGGACGTGGTCCTGGACCGGGCCGACCTGAGCGGCGCGTACCTGACCGATGCCTGGTTCAAGGGATGCTCCCTGAATGACGCCGTGCTGACCGGCACCCAATTGAACGACGTGCGTTTTGCTTCCTGTGCCCTGGACCGGGTCGATTTGAGCGACGCCAAGGCGGAAATGGCCGACTTTTCCGGCTCCAGCCTGGATGCGGCCCGGTTCCACCGGGCGGATTTGAGCCGGGCCGAACTGGACGGCAGCCCCCTGGGCCGGGCGGACTTCACCGGAGCCAGGCTGTTCCGGACTTCCCTGGCGGATACGGACCTGACCGCCGTCGTGTTCCAGGACACGGACCTGACCATGGCCTTCCTGCGCCGGGCCAAGCTGGCCGGACAGCGCTTCCCCGGCTGCACCCTGGCCCAGGCTCTGCTGGACGAGGCCGACCTTACCGGAGCCGATCTCACCGGCCTGAACATCTCTCAGGCATCCTTCTCCGGAGCCGACCTGACCGGGGCGATTCTTGAGAAGGCCCAGGGTCGCTACGCCCAGTTCGCCGAAGCCAAGGCCGGCCAGGCCCGATTTGCCCAGTCGTTCCTGGAAAGCGCCGTCTTTCCGAACGCCGACCTGACCGCCGCCGTCTTCCACGCCGCCCACCTCCATGGCGCGATCCTGGCCGACGCGAACTGCGCCAACGCGGACTTCACCAACGCCAACCTGAGCTACGCCGACTTCTCCCGAGCCAATGTCGCCTCAGCCCGCTTCACCGGGGCAAAACTGTACATGGCCAACATGCACCGCGTGGACCAGGACCAGATCCGCCAGGGCCAAGGCGACGTCTCCCATGTCCGTTCCACGGACAAGGATCTCGCTGCGGCGGAGATGTGGGTGGCCCAGGTTTAACCCGGAAAAGCCAAAGTGAACCTGCAAAATAATTGAGGACGCCATGCATCAATCCAACGTCATTCCCTTCATTCTTCCGGACCCCTCACCCCAGAGCCAGGATTATCACCACCGCATCACCCACGGACGAGTGGAGAACGTGCTTGACGACAAGTACGTGGTTCGTCTGGAGGATGGACGGGTGGTGCGGGCCGGGGTGGCTCACGGATGTCTGGCCGTGCCCGGAGTCGGGGACATGGTCCTGACCTATGCCGGGCCGGGCAAGGTCGCGTACGTGCTGACCGTGCTGGAATCCAGGCAGACCGAAACCGTGCTGGAAACCGACCGGGATCTGGTGCTCAAGGCCCCCCGTGTGCGTCTGGAAGGCGGCGAGAGCCTGGCTTTGAGCGCTCCGGACGTGGACCTTTCCGGGATACGCGGACGGCTGGGCTTTCTGAACCTGGACCTGACCGCCTCCGCCCTGACGGCCCGCATCGGACACATGGGCGCGTTCGTGGAAACCATCCGCCTCAAGGCCCGCTCCCTGATCCAGACCCTGCGCTACAGCCTACGCCGGGTCCAGGGCATGGACGCTTCCCAGGCCGGACAGATGCGCGTCAAAGTTGAGGAGTCCTACAAGCTCAAGACCGGAGCCGCGGACCTGCGGGCCGAGGGCACAATGAGCGTGGACGGGAAACGGGTGGATATTGGGTAAGGGGTAAGGGGGAAGGGGGAAGGG
>NZ_PZKN01000038.1 GCF_003046795.1 Desulfonatronum sp. SC1
TTTTAAGCGTGAACATCTTTGAACGAAATCCATTATTACAGATAGTTGGAAATTACAGCTACGAAAACGAAGTTCGGTCAAACACTAACCAGTTGAGTTTCTTTGATTAAACGTTGGGACACTAGTGATTCAGGAGGAAGTCGAAATAGCAATGTATGACTCCCTTGATGAGTTGCGAGCGGCGTATGAACGGGGCGGCATTGATGCGGCCACCCTGACCACCGAGGAAACCATGCTTCTTGGGATGGAGCCGGATTATGTCTATCTTCCCACCCAGAGCCACGTTTTTCATGTCCGGTACGTGCTCCTCGTTCATCGTGAGAGCGGCATCGAGGACTTCGCGGATCTGGCGAGTGGCAAGGTGGTTTTTTTCAATAACCAATATATGGTTTTGGCTTTGCCCTGGCTGGAGACCCTGTTTGCGGAGGTTGCGGAACAGCGGGTGGATCACGGAGCAATGGACGTCGAGACCCTGGATAATCCGTCCAAGGCAATTTTACAGGTCTTTTTTCATCAGGCCCAAGGCGCTTTGGTCACCATGGAAGCCTTTGAACTGGCATGTGAGTTGAATCCGCAACTGCGCAACGAACTCATGATCATGCATGAATCTCCGCCGCTCGTCCCCAAAATGTTCGTGTTCCGACCGGATTGGAAAGGAACCACGCGAGATCAGCTTGAGGAGGCCATGCTGAATCTGCACACCACTCCCGGGGGGCAACAGGTTCTGACCGTCTTCCAGAGTTCGCGGTTGAGCAAGTACCCTGGTTCCGTGCTGGACTCCACGCGACGGTTTATTGAGGACTATCGACGAATGGCGAGCGACGCGACTTTGCGCCCGGTTTCGCCGTAGCCTCGGCACCCCCCCCGCTACGAGTGACGATCATGCCGGATTCCATACCACATCTTCCCGTCTACATTCTCGACGACGAGCAGGCTCTGACGCGGAGCTTTTTTTTGACGCTCAAATCCTTCGGCTTTCAGGACGTTCGGACATTTCATGATGGACGGAAGATTCTGGGGCTATTTTCGGAGCGGGAAAGCGGAGTGCTTTTGCTGGATCTTTCCATGCCGGACATATCCGGGGAGGAGGTTCTGGGGCGGGTTCGGGAATGTAGCCCGCTGATGCAGGTGGTGGTGGTCACCGGGATCAATGAAGCGGATACGGCGATTCGGTGCATCCGAGCCGGAGCGTTCGACTATCTGGTCAAGCCCGTGGACGCGGACAGGTTGGTGACCACGGTTTTCCGGGCCATGAGCCATGCCGCGGTTCTGGAGCAGAATTTCAGGCTCAGGCATAAGTTGCTCACGGGCGGCCTGGACCGGCCGGAAATATTTCAAGGGATCATCACTCAGGATGCCCGGGTGCGGGCAATCTTCAGTTACATGGAGGTCGTTGCTTCCCTGTCCGAGCCCGTGCTCGTCACCGGAGAAACCGGGACCGGCAAGGATCTTCTGGCCGCGGCTCTGCACGAAGCCAGCGGGCGTAAAGGTAGGTTCGTCGGTATCAACGCGGCCGGCCTGGACGATAACGTTTTCGCGGATACGCTGTTCGGGCACGTCAAGGGGGCGTTCACCGATGCCCGCGAGTCCCGCGAAGGGCTTGTGGCGCGGGCCGCCGGCGGTTCATTGTTCCTGGATGAGATCGGCGACCTGAGCCCGGCTTCCCAGGTCAAATTGCTCAAGCTGATTCAGGACCGCGTATATTATCCCCTGGGCTCGGACACGCCCAGGACATGTACGGCTAGAATCATCGCCGCCACCAACCGGGAGCTGGAAGCGACTGAAGGCCATGGTAGGTTTCGGGAGGATTTGCTGTACAGAATCAACACCTATCGCCTCCATCTCCCGCCCCTGCGGGATCGGAGAGACGATATCCCGCTTCTGACCGAGTTCTTTCTGACCGAGGCATGTTCCGAGTTGAACGTGAACCGGGAGCCATTGTCTCCTCGTACCGCGGAACTGCTGACGTCGTATCGGTTCCCAGGCAATGTCCGGGAACTCCGGTCCCTTGTCTTTTCGGCCATGGCCGGAGGCGGCATGGCGATCCTGGAGCAAAAGATCGCCGACCTCGCGGGGATCGGCCTTGCCAGCCTGGAAACGACCCAACGAAATCCGGCTCGCTCCACCTCATGGCAGTACCCCGAACCCCTCCCCACACTGCAACAGGCCGGGGAAATTCTGGTGGAACAAGCTCTGCGGACGAGCAAGGGCAACCAGTCCAAAGCCTCGGCAATGCTCGGCATTACCCGGCAAGCACTGAACAAGCGGATCAAAAAGGTGAAGGCCGGGGAGACATAGGCGCTGACTCAACGGAAAAACGCCGTACAGAGGCAGTGGTTTTGCCGGTTAGGAAGCGAGGACGGTATGGTCATAATGAGGCGACATGCAATGCGACCCGTGTGTTTGGCAAGAGGCCGGAGGATGCCGTCCAGGCCAACTATCGCAGTGCTCACGGACTTCGGGCAGGAAGACCCGTATGTCGGGCAGATGAAGGGCGTGTTGGCGGGCCTCGCTCCCGAGGCCACGGTCGTGGACATCAGTCACCAGGTCCGGCCCTTTGACGTTATGCAGGGTGCGTTTTACCTGGCGGCCAGTTGGCGTTTTTTTCCGGAAGGCAGCGTGCTGGTGGGCGTGGTGGATCCGGGAGTGGGGACCGAGCGTCGTCTGGTGATTGGAAAACGGGAAGGCCGTTTTTTTCTGGGGCCGGACAACGGCCTGCTGGCCCTGGTTTTCGGGCCTAACTCCGGGGAGGCGACCGGAGAACGGGTCTGGGAGCTGACCATGCCGCCCGTCTCGGTGGCGCGTTCCAACACCTTTCACGGCCGGGACATCCTGGCCCCGGCCGCGGCCAAGCTGGCCCAGGGCGTTGATCCGCGACGTCTGGGACGGCCCCTGGACCCGGAGGCCCTGCACCGTCCGGCCTGGGCCGCGCCGGAGCAGCGAGGCCGGGAGACCATGGCCCATATCCTGCATGTGGACAGGTTCGGAAACTGCCTACTGAACCTGCCGGAAAGCCTTTGGCCCGAAGCTGGGCTGGAACGAGTCGAACTGCTCGCGCCGTTGCTTCAGCCGCTGACTCCGGTGCGGACTTACGCGGAGATTCCGGCGGCGGGGGTCGGAGTGCTGGTCGGAAGTCAGGGCTATTGGGAGTTGGCGGCCAACCAGGGCAACGCGGCCGCCGTGCTCGGGCTCGCGCCTGGAATGCGGATCGCGATGGAGTGTTCGGGGGCCGCTTGCCCGCCTCACATATCGTAAATCGTTTCGTCCCGGGCCGGCGCGCGCAGGGCGCGGCTCAGCATTTTGGCGCCGGTGGGGCTGAAGTCCATGTTTTCGAACATGTCGCCCATTTCCGCTTCGACCTGTTCGGGGTCTTCCCCGGCTTCCATCCTGGCCAGGGCCTCCTCCATGCCCTCCCCGAAGTTCATGCCCGTGACGTCGCGGAGCTTGCGCATCAACTGGGCCGCCTGACGCGGATCATCCTCGTCCATGCCTTCGGCCTCACGGGCCATCATGGCCATGGCCCGTTCCAGCTTGACCTCGTCCAAGCCGGAAAGGTCGGGCATCCAGTCCATGCCGTCCTCGCTATCCCCGGTGTCCGGGCGATTCTTGGAAATGGCGAACACGGAAACCCGGCGCTCCAACTCCGGACGTCCGCACTTGGGGCAGTCCGGACGCTTTTCCGTGTTGATCCGCGGAGAAAAGAAATTGTAGATGGTGTGGCAATCCTGGCAGTAGAATTCGTAAAGGGGCATCGTTACTCCATGGTCTCCTGTTCAAATCCCGTCGCCATCGCTGAACAGCTGCGAGCTGGGGCGTTGTTGGATCAGGCGGGAGCCGGGGGGGACGCTGTCCGTGACCCAGACGTTGCCGCCGATGACCGAGCCTTTGCCGATGGTCACCCGGCCCAGGATGGTCGCGCCGGAGTAGATGATCACGTCGTCTTCCAGGACCGGGTGGCGGGGCAGGCCCTTGATGATCTGGCCGTTGGCGTCCTTGGGGAAGCTTTTCGCGCCCAGGGTCACGCCCTGGTAAAGCCGGACGTTGTTTCCGATGATGCTGGTCTCGCCGATCACCGTGCCCGTGCCGTGGTCGATGAAGAAATGGTTGCCGATTTCCGCGCCGGGATGGATGTCGATGCCGGTCTTGGAGTGGGCCATTTCGCAGATGATCCGGGGGATCATGTCCACGCCCAGGTGGTAGAGTTCATGAGCGATGCGGTAGTGGGTCAGGGCCATGATGCTGGGATAGCTGAAGATGATCTCCCCCGGCGTCTTGGCCGCGGGATCCCCGGCCAGGGCGGCCTGGACGTCCGTGGCCAGGAGGCCGCGGATCTTGGGCAGGGTGGTGATGAATTTTGTGGCCAGATCCACGGCCAGGTCCTGACAGTCCCCGCAGTCCTCCTCCTCGTTGACCCGGCACAGGAAACAGTATCCGCGCCTGATCTGTTCGGTGATCAGCCGGTAGACCCGGTCCAGACCGGCTCCGATGTGGTAGCTCAAGGAATCCGGGGTGACCTCGGAGTCCCCGAAATAGCCTGGAAAAAGAACGGCTCGCAGTCGGTCCATGATTTCCGTGATCGCCGGCACCGAAGGCATGGGCTGGTCGTGGACCGGTGCGCGGCAGACGTCCTTGCAGGAGTCCGGTTCGCAGAGGCGGCGAACCACGTCCTTGAGCGGGGCGATGTTCAGTTCCATCATATCCGGAGTGTTCATTACAGCCCTCGAAGGCTCAACAGGCGCAGCCCGGAGCGGTTTCATCGTTGCCGGCAAAGGGGGACATGGCCCGCAGCTTGGACACGATGCCGGGCAGTTCGCGCAGGACCAGATCGATTTCCTCGTCCGTGGTGTACCGGCTCAGGCTGAAGCGGATGGAGCCGTGGGCAAAGGTGAAGGGCACGCCCATGGCTCGGAGCACGTGGGACGGCTCCAGACTGCCCGAGGTGCAGGCCGATCCGGAACTGGCGCAAATGCCGTACTGGTCCAGCATCAGCAGGATGGATTCGCCCTCAATGTGCTTGAAGGCCAAACTGGAGGTGTTGGGCAGGCGGTTGTCCGGGTCCCCGTTGCGGCGCACGTCCGGAATGACGGACATGATCCCCTGTTCCAGACGGTCGCGTAGCGCCTTGACCCGGGTGTTTTCCTCGTCAATCCCGGCGGCGGCCAATTCCATGGCCTTGCCCAGGGCCACGATCCCGGCCACGTTTTCCGTTCCGGCCCGTCGGCCTTTTTCCTGGTGCCCGCCGAGCATGAAGGGGCGGAACGGCACGCCTCGGCGAACGTACAGCGCTCCCATACCCTTGGGACCGTGTACTTTGTGGGCGGAGAGAGCCAGGAAGTCAACGGCCAGCTTTTGCAGGTCAATGGGCAGCTTGCCCACGGTCTGGACCGCGTCGGTATGCAGGAGGATGCCTTTGCTTTTGACGATCTCGGCGATCCGTTCCAGAGGAAAGATCACTCCGTTTTCGTTGTTGGCGTGCATGATGGAAACCAGGGCCGTGTCCGGACGCAGGCTGTCCTCCAGTTCCTGCAAATCCAGTCGTCCCAGTTCGTCCACCTTCAGATGGGTGACCTCGTACCCGGCGATTTCCAAATGGCTGGCCACGTTCAGGACAGCGGGATGCTCCACCCGGGTGGTCACCACGTGCCGTTTTTCCGGTTGGGAGCGGACCGCGGAAAAGATGGCCGTATTGTCACTTTCCGTGCCGCAGGAGGTGAAGATGATCTCCTCCGGGGAGCAGCCCAGGCCCTGGGCCGTGCGCTCCCGGGCCTCGGTGATGAACTTGCCGACCTGGCCGCCGAATCCGTGCATGCTGGAGGCGTTGCCGTAGGATTCCCGCAAGAAGGGCAGCATGGCCTCCAGGACCTCCGGAGCGACCATGGTCGTGGCGTTGTTGTCCAGGTAGATCACGTTCATGAGCGCACCTCCTCCACGATGATGTCCGGGTCCACGGCGTCGCGCAACCGGCGTTGGACCAGTTCCTTGATAGTCAACTGGCTGGAGGGACAGCCGGAGCAGGCCCCGCGCATGGAGACCAATACCTTGGCGCCCTCGATGTCCAGCAGCTCGATGTCGCCACGGTCCTTTTTCAGGCTGGGCCGGATTTCCTCGTCAATGACCTTGGATACCAACTGCATCCGCTGGAGGTTGGTCAGCTTGCGCTTGGGCGCGGCAGGCTTGGGTTTGGCCGGCTCCGTGCCACGGGTCTCGGCCAGGATGCGCTCCAGGTCAAGAACGCATTCGCCGCACCCGCCGCCGGCCTTGGTGTAGTCGGTGATCTCCTCCACCGTGGTCAGATCGTT
Organism: Desulfonatronum sp. SC1; assembly: GCF_003046795.1. Taxonomy (NCBI): domain Bacteria; kingdom Pseudomonadati; phylum Thermodesulfobacteriota; class Desulfovibrionia; order Desulfovibrionales; family Desulfonatronaceae; genus Desulfonatronum; species Desulfonatronum sp. SC1. The sequence continues at coordinate 6,300 of NZ_PZKN01000038.1, forward strand.
TTCGGCGATGGCCCGGCGGATTTGGACGTCCGTGACGCCGAAGCACTTACAGACGATCTCGCCCTCGGGCTTGACCAGGGGGTCCAACTCGCCTCGAAAGCGCTTCAGTGCCGATTCCAGGGCTTCCTGACCCATGACGGAACAGTGCATCTTTTCTCTTGGCAGGCCGCCCAGTTCCATGGCGATCTCCTTGTTGGTGATGGCCGCGGCCTCGTCAACGGTTTTGCCTTTGAGCAGTTCCGTGAGCACGGAGCTGGAAGCGATGGCGCTGGCGCAGCCGAAGGTCTGGAAAGTGGCGTCGGTGATCCGCCCCGTGTCGTCGATTTTCAGAAAGAGCTTCAGTGCGTCGCCGCAGGCCAGACTGCCCACCTCGCCCACCACCGTGGGGTCGTCCATCGGGCCGGCGTTTCGAGGGTTGAGAAAATGGTCGCGGACTTTGTCGGTATAATCCCACATGGCTGGAACTCCTGGAAAGAGTGTTCGGGTTTGCTGTGCGTCAGCGAACCTATGCTTTTTGGACGTTGGGTTCAATAGGCTTGTCATGGGCGTTCATTCAGGCTATATCTAGATATTCCGGCATGTAACGTGCTGCTTTACGGGATGTTGAAAAAAGTCCGGGTAAAGTGCTCAACTATAAGAGTGGCCGGTCAACCAAAAGGGAGTGGTCATGAACAAGCGTTTCGTGAGGGGCTTGGCGCTGGGGTTGCTGGGAGCCGTGATGCTCGTTTCCGCGCCGGTTTGGGCGGGTCAGGACGACAATAATCTCGCGGTCGAGAAAATTCTTGGCGGTCGGGCAACGGACATCAGGAATTGGCCCTGGGTCGTGGGCGTGCTGCATGCCGGCGTGGACGACGGGTTCCGGGCCCATTTTTGCGGCGGCACGCTGATTTCCGATCAGTGGGTGCTCACGGCCGCGCACTGCGTGACGGACCGGAGCGGGGTCGTGAAATTCACCCCCGGCGATCTGCACGTGCTCAGCGGTCAAACGGACTTGCGCGGCCAGGGGGGAGACCGACTTCCCGTTGCGAGGATTGTGGTCCACCCTCGGTACAACGCCAATAACAATGATTCCGATCTGGCTCTGCTGCAGCTGGCCAGAGCGCCGGCGGATGGAACCACCTGGGGCGCCTTGCCGATGATTCCTCCCGGCGACCCGGCTGGTTTGACCAACCCTGGCGCTTCGGCCTGGGTCGCGGGCTGGGGCGCATTGGGACCGCGAGGCGGCTTCCCAACGGTCCTCCAGGAGGCGCAATTTCCCATTGTCAGTCAAGCCGCGTTGATTCTGGCCTATCCGCCGCCGCTGTTCAGCATCACCGAGAACATGATCGGCGCCGGTCCCGGAGACGGAACCAGGGACACGTGCCAAGGAGACTCCGGAGGACCGATGCTGGTTCGCGACGGGTCGGGGGGCGCCTACCTAGCCGGGGTGACCAGTTGGGGATTGCAGTGCGGAACCGCGGGTATCTACGGCGTCTATGTCCGGGTGGCCAACTACTGCGGCTGGATAAAGGGCGTTTCCGGAGTGGGCGATTGCTCCGGGGACGGCGGAGGCGGCGGTGGATGCACCGTTGCGTCGGGACGGGGCCTGGGCGGCGAGTGGCTGATTCTGGCCGGATTTTTAGTGGTCTGGACGATCCGGCGGCGCTTCATGGGGACGGGGGCACCCGCGTCCGGAGTGGAGGCGGACCGGCGTTGATCGTGTTGCGAAGAGGTTGGCGATGATGGAAGTGGTTCGTGTGACCGTGGCCCCGCGCCGGGAGATGGTCGTGGTGGTCAATGCCGGCTTGGAGGCGCTGTGTCGGGTGCGAAAGACTCCGCAAGAGGACTCCAAGCGGTTGCAACTAGCCGTGGAGGAAGTCTTTCTCTATGCCCTGAACACCATCAAGACCTCTAAACACAACGCGGACATCTCCGCCCGCTTCCGGGTTCAAGACGATGGATTTCAGGTGGTGATCGAGTACCCGGGGATACGTGGTCCGCTGGACCACTATCTCCGGACCGATCAGCTTCATCTGCTGCAGGTCAAAACCTTCGAGGCTTTGGGACTGTGCGTCGCGGGCAGGCTGCTGGACTCCCTGGAAGCCCGCTACTGGCACCAGGAAGGCATCAACAGTTATGTTCTGTCCTTGAACTCGTCGGGCAAGAAGTCCGAGGGGTAACAGTCCTTTCTGGCATGATGCCCAACTCCGGCATGATTCCTAACCATCTGTGACACCGGCCAACCGCTTCTGAGTCGACTGAAGCGCGGCGATGCGGCCCAGGGTCCAGACCATGCGCTCGTAGAGGCCGGTCAGTTCCAGGAAGGCCGTGCGGTCCTGGATGTCCATGCACTGTTCGCCGCTCAGGTAGGCGTTGCGGATGGACTGGAAGACGTCGCCTTTGTCCTGGGTCAGGCGGACCAGTTGCCGGACGTCGGTTTCGTCATCCGAGGTTTCGGCCTCGCAGGCGGTGTGCAGAAGGAAGTCGAGTCCCTGGAGGAAGGTACCCTGGAAGGTTGAGCGCAGGTTGCCGGTCCACTCCCGGCAACTCAGGGAGAACTGGAACAGCAGGCTTTCGAAGGCTTCCAACTGTTTTTGCTTGTTTTGCAAGACCAGCAGCAGTTCCAGACCGTTATGGGACAAGGGACGACCGAGCAGGTCGCTGCTTTGGGCGTCGATCTCCCTGGATACGGCCAGAAAGGAAGCGTGCAGGGCCTCCAGAACCTTGCCCCGGTCGTCCCGGATCTGTTCCAGGAGGATGGCCGAGTATTGGGGCAGGCGGCAGATCAGGCGGGCCTGCTCCCTGGCAAGCAGTCCGAGGTGCAGTTCCGGGGCGTCCGTGAGGTCGTCGCGCAGAAAGCGGGTCCGGGACCATTCCTCCTCCTTCGTGGCCGGCCAGAAACGCTCGATGCCCCGGGCGAAAGGCGTCAGGAGCAGGGACAGAACCACGGCTCCGCCCCAGTTGAAGAGCAGGTAGACCAGGGCCGCCTGCTGTTCCAGAGGCAGGCCCAGGCTGTTCACCAGGGCCTGGACCAGAGGGACGCCTGCCAGGAATTCCAGGTAGAACAGCGAGACGAAGACCAGTCCGGCGATGAAGTTGAAGAGAACCTGGGACATGATCAGTTGCTTGGGCGTTCCGCGGATGGTCGCGGCCAGCAGCCAGCTTATGGCCCCGGACCCCACGTTGGTGCCGTAGATGATCATCATGGTCTGTTCCATGGAGAACAGGCCGACCTGGGTCATGGCGATGGCCAGGATGGATACCGCGGTGGATGACTGGCAGAGCGCCGTGAGCAGGGCTCCGGCCAGGAAGGCCAACAGGAAGGAGGAATGGCCGGCCATGAGCACGCTCTCGAACCAGGGCATTTCCGCCAGAGGTTCGGCCCCGGCCCGGAGCATGATCAGCCCGTAAAAGAGCATGGCCCCGCCGAACAGGGCCTGGGACAGGGCTTCGAAGCCGCGTGGGCGCTTGAAGGCGAAGCTGACTCCGGCCAGGCCCAGGAGCAGCAACACCACGGTCTTGATGTCCAGCACGGCCAGCAGGATCATGATCCCGATCCCGGCGTTGGCCCAAAAGATGACCAGCATCCCCCGCCGGACCGGGATCATCCCGGCCCCGGCCAGGCTGCCGACGATGAAGGACAAAGCGGACATGGACTGGGACAGGAACCCGGCCGTGAGCCCCACGAGTCCGGCCCGACCCGATGTTCCCACCCATTTCGCGAAATGCAGTCGAAACCGGCGTCCGGCCATTTGTTTCAAGGCCGTACTGAGCAGGTGCAGGCCGACGAAAAAGACGCCGATGCCTCCGATCAGGCTTCCAATCCCTTCCATGACGGCCTCGTGATCAGATTGGTGTTTAGTAGAACCCGACTCCCCGGATATTATGCGCGGTCATGGCCATCATGATTTCCCGAATGGCCCGATCCACCTCCCGGCCGATCAGGTCAAGCTGGGCCAGTCTGGTCAGCCGGGGCATGATCTGGGGCAGTTCCTGGTCCGAAAACAGGATGTCGACCATGCCGCAGGAGTGGACCAGGCCCACGAGCACCGCGTCCCGGTATTCCGGGATGTCGTCGCCCAGGAGCAGATCCCGCAGCCGGGCCCGGACTTCCTTGACTTCGCGGTCGTCCAGGAGCGGGTAGCGGCGTTGCGGGAAGACCCAGAGGACTTTGCGATCTTCGATCTTGAGCACGCCTTTCTCCACCAGGCCCTGGACGATGCGGTCCCGCAGGTCGTCGATCTTCCAGGCGATTTCACTCAGCCAGAAGGCCGCGGGCTGGTCGGCCTCTCCCGTGTGGATGTGGTGGAGAACCTCGTCCAGCAGGGGATCTCCGGTGGGATCGGGGGCGACCACAAGCAGGGCGTCCAGGTCCGTGTCGATGCGGTTCATCACGGCCAGCTCCATCAACAGGGCTCCGGCCAGGGCGGTGCGTAGGGCCTGTTCCGGCACGGTGGAGAGAAAGGAACCTTTTTTGTCGTCCAGGTTTAAGAGCAGGATTTCTTCGGCAAATGTCAGCATGGGGTAAGTCTCCTTGCGCAAAAGTGGAATACCCGTCTCACGATCGTGAGGCGGGGCGGCACCATCTACTTGATCCGCATCCGTACAGCCACAACGGCTTTGAGTGCAAGCCCTTTTTCACGAATCAGTCAAAAAAATGGGAAAGACCGGCTCTCAACCTCGCGTGGGAGGTTTGCGCTAGAGCGTCTCCATGGGTAAGAAGCGCGATCGGTATCCACGCATTCCATAAAAAGGGCAACACAACATGACCAACGCCATCATTTTTACGTATTTGTTCGCAGTTCTGCTCATCGGCATCCTGGCCGGGCGGGGGATTTCGAACCTTTCCCAGTATGCCGTGGCCGGGAAGTCCTTTGGCTCGATGGTGATTTTCGCCACACTGTCCGCCTCATTCATCGGCGGCGGGTTTTCCATGGGCAACGCGGAAAAGGTGTTTTTGTTCGGCGTCGTGAACATCGTGGCCCTGTGGGGCTTCAGCCTGAAGGAAATCCTGGTGGCCGCCTTCATCGCCCCGCGCATGGGCCGCTATCCGGACGCCATTTCCGTGGGTGACATCATGGAGGTCCATTACGGCAAGGCGGCCAAGGTCTTTTCCGGGCTGTTCGGCTTCATTCTCTGCGCCGGAATCCTGGGGGCCCAAATCGGGGCCATCGGCTACGTGACCAATCTTTTTCTGGGCATGGAGCGGATCTGGGGCATTTTGCTGGGCTGCGGCATCGTGATCACCTACGCCACCGTGGGCGGGATGCGGGCCGTGGTCTGGACGGACATCGTCCAGTTCGTGATCCTGGCCGTGGGGATGCCCCTGACCCTGTATTTCGGCGTGCAGTATGCCGGCGGGTGGGGCCATGTCCTGGACACCGTGCCCGCGGACCACCTGACCCTGCCCACCGACCCCCTGGCGCTGGTGGCCCTGGCATCGCTCTTCCTGACTTTCGTGTTCGGCGAAACCCTGGTTCCGCCGTATCTGCAACGGCTGCTCATTGGTCGAAGCACCCGTGACGTGGCCAGGGGCACCTTGTACAGCGGGTTGTTTTCCATTCCGTTCTTCGCGGTCACCGGGCTGATCGGCCTCGTGGCCCTGGTCCTCGATCCCACGATCAACCCGAATCTGGCCTTGCCCTTCGTCATTCAGCAGGCCCTTTCCCCGCTGTTGCAGGGAATCGTCATCGCCGCGGTGATAGCCATCATCATGTCCTCGGCGGACTCCTTCCTCAACGCCGCGGCCATCTGCTGCATCAACGACGTCATCAAACCCCTGCGCAAGATCCCCATCCCCGAGAATCGGGAAGTCGCCCTGGCCCGTGCCCTCACCCTGATCGTGGGGATTCTGGCCGTGATTTTCGCCGTGTCCATTGAAAGCGTTCTGGACATCCTGATCTACTCCTACAACTTCTGGGCCCCGATCATTCTCGTGCCCCTGGTCATGGCCGTGACCGGGCGAAAGGTCAGCCAAACCCGCTTTCTGAGCGGTGCCGCGGCCGGTATCCTGGCCCTGCTGATCTGGAACTACGTCCTGGGCGCTCCCTGGGGCATCCATGGCCTGGTGGTGGGCGTGCTGGCCAACCTGACGGTTTTTGTCCTGGTGGATCGGAACGGCCGGGAAGGGGTATGAGGCAGCAATTGAAACCAAAAACTGGAGAGTGAGTAATGGACGTGCAACCTGTTTATCCCGAAAAACGGCTCAGCTTTCCCGAAGCCGAAGCCAAACTGACCTGGCTGGCCCTGCTTTTGGACGCCCATTCCATTGTGGATCAGGGAGTGGAACAGGAGCTTGTCGGGCAGGCCAAGGCCGAAGGACGTAAATTGGCCTGCCGCAAGGGCTGCGCCAACTGTTGCCGGATTCATGCCGCGGTCCCGGTCTATCCATTGGAAATGGCCGGCATGGCCTGGTACTGTACTGAGGAAACGACGGGCGAGACCCGGGAGGCCCTGGTCAGTCAGTTGGAGGCTTTTCAGGAAGGAAACCCCTGCCCGTTTCTGGTCGACGATGCCTGCGCCATTCACGCTCTGCGTCCCATGGCCTGCCGACAGTTCAACGTGTTCGATACGCCCTGCGCCGAGGACGAGGACCCGTTCTACAACCGCCGCCAGGACGTGCTCACCCCTTCGGATGCCTTCAAGAATAGGGCCTTCTGGGTGACGCTGCCGTTTTACGGCATTGTGGATGAAAGAGACAAGGAAATCGCGATCAAGGAAAACCACATCCATCGCCAGGTCCGGGTGCTTCAACAGTGCAACTGGAAGGAGCTGGCCAAGAAGATGCGCCAGTTCGATGAGCAGCGGCGGGGCTAAAGAGTGGAGTTGGCCTTGCATTGGTTGAGAATCAACGCTTCACGGGTTGAAATGAGGAGATGACGACGGGAGAAGGCATGCAGGAACTTCACGAACTGGTGAACGATTTTTTGGAAATCGACTGGTGGGGACTGGGGACGTCCCTGACGGTGGTTGCAGTGGCCCTGACGGTCGGTTTGATGCTGCACGCGGTGCTGTTTCACGTCTTGCGCAAGGCTGCTCCCGACCAGTCGGACCAGTCAGGCCAGTCGGGCCAGCCGGACAGGGTACTGGCCCTGATTCCCCGGCACATGGCCGCGCCCTCCCGGCTGCTTTTCCCGCTGTTGATCCTGACGGTGGTCGCGCCAACCCTGGTCATGCCCGAGGAACTGCTGGAGACCTTTCGGCATTTCCTGAGCATGGCCTTCATCATGGCCGTGGCCTGGTCCCTGATCCGTTTCACGGCCTTGCTTCAGGATTTGGTGCTGCGCCGGTTTCAGATCAACATCCGGGACAATCTGAGAGCCCGCAAGATGCACACGCAGCTGGGGATTTTGCGGCGGATTTTGATTTTCGTCATTTCCGTGATCGCCGTCTCCTCCATGCTGATGACCCTGGAAAACGTCCGCCAGATCGGGGTCAGCCTGCTGGCCTCGGCCGGGGTGATCGGCATCATCGCCGGTTTCGCGGCCCAGCGTAGCATCGCCACCCTGTTCGCCGGAATCCAGGTGGCTCTGACCCAACCCATCAGGCTGGACGACGTGGTCATCGTGGAAGGGGAGTGGGGGCGAATCGAGGAGATAACCCTGACCTACGTGGTGATTCGGATCTGGGATCAGCGCCGGTTGATCGTGCCCATCACCTATTTCATGGAGCGGCCTTTCCAGAACTGGACCAGGGTTTCGTCGGACATCCTGGGCACGGTGTTCCTGTACGTGGATTACACCGTGCCGGTGCAGGAGGTGCGCCGGGAGCTGAACCGGATTCTGGAGGACAGTCCGAGCTGGGACGGGCGGGTGGCCGGACTGCAGGTTACCGACGCCAAGGAGCGCACCGTGGAACTGCGCGCTCTGATGAGCGCCGAGGATGCCGGGACAGCCTGGGATCTGCGCTGCCATGTTCGGGAGAAACTGCTGGACTTCATCCAGCGCGAATATCCCCGGGCCTTGCCCAGGGTCCGGGCTGAAGTGGAAACGGGGGGCAAAGCATGACTGTTTTGGACTTGTCGGGAGTCACTTGCTTCGTGGCCTCGCCCGGAGGCGACCTTCCCGTGACCGCGAATATGATGGATGTTGGCCTGGATGGATGCGATCAGGGCACCACCTATGGGGAGTATTTCGCGGCCATCGCCGGGATGCTTGCCAGCGACGACCAACCCGTGCCTCTGATATTGGCAAGGAGCCTGGATCGCCCGACCCTGCCGGACGGAATCGTGATCCGTGCGGAAAAGCATGGAGCGCTTTACCATCCCGCGAGTCTGGAGCTGGTTTGGAGGCAAGGGGCGGAGAACAAGGCCGAGGACGACGTCAGGTCCAGGTTTGCCGCGTTGACCGCGATTTCCCCGCGAGGACGAGACGCCTTGCGCCGGGAAGCCCTGGTTATGGAAAGCCTGGAACGGACTCCTGGCGGGGCGTTTCTGCCCCGGCCCCTGGCCTTCCGGGATGACGAGACGGTGACCTTTCTGATTGTTACCTGGTTTTCGGGGTTTCACGAGTTTCATGTCGCCGAGGAAGGCGGTTTTTCGCTCTGGGATCACGACCAGGGCATCCGGCGGCTGGGCGCGGAGCAAGCCCGGGAGGTGTTTTTTCAGGCTGGCCGGATTCTAACCCTGTGCCTCGACCCGGCCACCGGAGCCTGCGTCCACCCCTGGAGTCACGCCGCCGGCGACTTCATCGTCCGCTGGGACGATAACGGCGTGCAGGTCCGGCTGACCACGGCCAGGCAGCACGGCCCGTTGATCGAGACGGAAAACCCTCTTTCCGCCTTACTGGCCTTTGTGCTGGACTTGGCTCTGCGGATGCGCCTGGACCGAGTGGAGGGCGTCGGGGAGTGGGGCTGGCTGGATCAGGAATTGATGCTGGCCGCGCTGCAAGGTTTTTACGCCGCCGTCGAGGAACTTGGAGAGGACGCGGGGGCGCTGGGCGGCTTGGCCGAATTGCTGCCTTCCTTTTCCGCCGAAGAACTTCTGGAGGGACATGAATCGATTTTGAGCCTGTTCTCCCGCGCCGAACTGGAGGTCATTTTGCCCCGGCTGGAAGCGCATTGCCGCGAACTGGCGGCGGCGTTGATGATGGTTCGGTAGGTGCGGGGTGGTTGTTCGTTCGTTGTCCGTCGTTCTTGGTTCTTTGTTGGGAATTGGAGGATGTGCGGAGGTTGAGGTGGAAAGTTGAATCCGCGCGGAATCGCGGACCAGTCCCCTAACCCACCCCTTTATCCCCTCCCAGGAGGGGAGCTTGCACCGAGCTCCCCTCCACCTCCCAGCTCGACCACAGTAACATTACCCCGTTCCCAACCGACGGCAATCAATTCTCCTCCTGGGAGGGGCCGGGGGTGGGTGACGGGTGGACGGGTCCAGCGAACCACGAACAACGAACCAAGAACCAAGAACGAAAATTCACTGGTCTTGAAAATAATTTTCAAAACTCTTGACAGCCTTTTCATTCCGGGCTAGAGGTATTCTCGAATTCGGTCACGGATCGTTCTACGGGCTTCGGACGCGCAAGCGGTCGCGGAGCAAGTGGGGGCGGGACGACGGCACATACGTAGGGAGAATGAGATGTTTCCCTGTTATGCCGTGGTTCCGCTTTTTTTTGTGTCAGTACATTTTCAGGCCATGGTTCCGTCCGGATCGGCAAGGGCGAGCGACTTGTCCTGTTGTGGTGGAGATCAACAGAAACAGGAAAATGATAATTGGAATCCTTACGTTGTATGTATAAAGTGCAATCCGTTCGAATGATCTATGCTGGTGTATCGTCCGACCCGATCGGCCGACCCGACTGTTCTCATCACGCGCCCAGGCCGAACCCGGTTCAGAGTTCGGACAATGGGCGGGAAACGAAACAGGAGACGGGCGTGACCAATGTATTGCGAGGAGTACATACTCCGATCCTCGAAAAGATCCTCGAACTCTATACCGACCTCTATCTTCACGACGGCTTCGGGACCGTCACCGTGGAGATGCGCTTCCTCAGGCGGGGTCAAAAAGAAATCATCGTCAGCAGCGGAAAGGAATACCGCTTTGTGGTGGATTGGCCGGAAGGCGCTCGCGAGGAGGGGAAGTGATGCGCCCCTCCACGTCTCCCGCGAGCAGCCGCTCCCTACCTCCCGGATCGGCCTTTCACTCGGCGACCTTCCGTGACGACGATGACGGGCGGCAAGTGGTGCGTACCGTTGATTACCGGCAAATCTGTCAGGCAGACTACATCAACACTCCTTCACAGCCGGTACGCAACACACGACCGGCGCTCCAACACACCCGCGCCGAACCCAAACGACGATCCTCCATTCGTTGTTTTGGGAAGCGTGGGGACGGGGCGTCGGTCGTGCCGGTCGGTCAACCCACCCCCCGGTCCCTCCGAGGAGGGGAGTGGATCGCGGATGCGTGGGGTTTGGAAGTTTTCCAGGAATCCAAGCGTGACACCTGGCGAGTGGACCGCAGATGCGTGGGGTTTGGTCCTGCTCTCCATGGCCAAGGCTGAAGGAACGCGGAAAGTACGGCGTAGATTCCCCTCCTGGGAGGGGCCAGGGGTGGGTTCTGCAGTCTGAAGAAGAAATGATCGCCGCTCCGGCATTGAGAATTCCCCCCATACGCCCCGCTGGAGCTGTTTACCGAGCCCGAGGTCTACACTTTCGTCGCCTGGGGCCAACTTGAGCAGGGAGAGATGGATCGGTTGATTCGGGAGCAGCGGAGAAAAGCACGGGCGCAATCCGATGAATAGCTGACGCGAAGGCGTCGATGTTGTGACTGGAAAGAATGATTGGATGGCCGACGTTTCGTCACGGATCGATCAATACGAAAGGAGTAAACGGAATGACGGTGTTGCAAAGGAAGACGGTGGGGGCTGGCTTGCTGAGTTTGGCCTTGATTTTGGGAACGTGGATCTCGCCCGGCCCGGTTGCGGGCGGTAAGTATCCGGCGGAGATTGAGAACCTGCCGCCCATCACCATTGTCAAGGACGGCCAGGCGCGACATTTGGCCTTGACCGATGTTTTCGAGTTTTACGGCAACAGTTGCATGAGTTCGTCATCGGCCTTTCTGGCGACGAGTCATGGTTTGCGGGTGCTGTTCGGCGACGAGCCCGCGGATTTGGCGGACTTGGTGATCGTTACGCCGTCGGCGGGTGGAAGCATTGACTTCCTGGACCTGTTGATGCGCGACGACCCCAGGCAGCGGACCTGGCCTCCGGCCGGGATCAGCGGCGGCGCGGATAACTTCGTGTTCCAGTTCTACCGCAAATCCACCATGCAGGGCGTGATCGTCAAGTACAAGGACGGCTTGTGGCCCGCGGACTGGTTCGATCTGCGCGCCAAGCAGAAGGCCGGAACCATTACGGATGCTGAGCGACAGCGGCGCGTCGAGGCCCGCCGGCTTGTGCAGGAAGTTTTTCCGACCATGGCCCCTGAAGATCTGTTCGAAACGTCCGACGTATTCACCTTTGTTTCCTGGGGGCATATCAACCCCGGCGAACTGGACAGGCTTGGCCGGGAACAGCGCCGCGCTGCCCGGGCTCAAGCCGCGGAGCAATAGGCTGCCTGAAAGAGGGAAGTGTCGAAAAACGGTATCGGCCGGTGCGGGACTGGCGATGAAGAGGCAACGATTTCTATCATGCGGTTGCGTCGCGGTCTGTGGGGGATCGACGCGGAAGCACGGAAACGGAGGTTTGTCATGACAGGCTTGAGGAAGCGGTACAGACGAGGAGAGCAGGGCTTCACCCTGCTGGAAATCCTGGTGGTCGTGGCTATCATGGGCTTTCTGGTGGCCATGGTCGCGCCGCGGTTCGCGGGGGTCACCGAAGGGACGGTTCAGGTTGTCGGCGACACCAGCAAGAGCAGGGGAGACCAGATGATTTCGGCGTTCTATGAGCAAAAAAGCCGTTATCCCAGTGGACTGGTCAATCTGGTGATGACCGATGGTGATACATTGGCGGATGCCCGCTACCAGATCCCCTACGTGGACAACGAGGATCCCGGAGACGGACCAGAGGTGCTGCGCTTCAACCACAACAACAACCACAAGTTCATGATCCATATTCTGAACGATGACGAGGCAAGAGAACTGCGCAACCTGGGCGTCAGCCGGATGTACAACCTGAACCAGTACGGCGAGGTTTTGGGGTCGTCTTGGGATGGTAATCCTGTTCAGGCCGGGGACACGGTGGGAAGGAGAGCTGATGCTGACCATACGGAAAGAACCTATAACTGGAACAATGTTGTAGTGGTTGCGGAAAATGACAAGCGACCGCACATGGAGGCCGTGGTGCCGCGTGAAGGCGTGGGCGTGGCCATGTCCATAGTCGGGTTCGAGGCGGATGACGCCACGGAATTCTTATATGTCGGTGCTCCCCGTCCGCCGTCCGCTCCCCGCGCGGACAGTTTCGGGCGTATCGTGTTCGGGCTGGGACCGGAAACCGAACTGGTCACCAGCGGCATGGCCTCCAATGCCGGCCGCACCCCGGTGGCCACCACCACGGAAAACTACACCTGGGACGGCTACTACATCCTCATGCCCCGGCTGACAGCCACTTCCGAGCGGCTCAAGGCGGCCACGTTTACCAATATCGTGGATGCCAACTCCGCACGGAACCTCCCGACCAACTTTAATGATCCCGCAAACCCCAACCGCGGGCAGATCGTTGCCGTGGGCTATCCCGCTGGGACAAATTTGACAGCCGGAGAGATTGTTAACGGTGCCGGCGTGATCCAGGATGGTGTCGCCCAGTACGCCAAGCGGGTCGTTGATCTGCTGGAACCCCACGCGACCTGGGATTTCGCTTCCATGCCCACGGAGCAGGATTTGCGCTGGAGCTTGGTTTTTAACGTGAGCGAGTTGCCGTAAATGAATGATGTTCAACGTTCGTTGTTCTTTGTTCGTCGTTGGCGGGTTGCGGGGATGCTTTGGCATCTCCGCAACCACCAGCCAACCCGGCAAGGGCAATTTAGAGGAGCAAGCAGATCCATCGGCTGAACTCCAACCCGTCCGCGCCAGACAACAAAGAACGAAGAACAACGAACAGAAAAACACTATTAAGGAGGTGATGCCAACCAAGTAAAACGCTTCCCCTGTCGCGGCGAGGGGCCGGAAGGGGAGAGGTGGTGGGGAGGATTTAAGTACGTCAGGGATGACGTAGGCGGGGATTCTCTTCACCGGCCTGGAAGATTCGAGTTCGTGGTTATTTTGTTTCGCGGTAGACTCTGGGGGTGAGTTGCTGCTCCATTCAAACCCTCATTTTTTATACGGAGTTAATCTCATGTTGAAACGGAAAATGAACCGGAAACAAGGACAGCAAGGCTTCACCCTTCTGGAAATCCTGGTGGTCGTGGCCATCATGGGCTTCCTGGTCGCCATGGTCGCCCCGCGCTTCGCGGGCATCACCGACGGCACCATCGACGTGGTGTGCGACACGAACCAGCAGCGGATGATCTCAGCCCTGTCCGCGTATAGTGAACAGAAAGGCAGACTGCCCGGCGGCATGGTCAACCTGGTGGATGAATCTGATGGCGAATACTTCCGTCCCACGCACACCGGCGAACTGGAATACCCGGACGAGGGAACGGCCACCTTTTTTGAGGAGTTCTTCGAGCGTAATCTGTTCCAGGTGCATATCCTGGACGCGGCTGAAGTATCTGAACTGCGCGCCATGGGCATCGGCTCTGTGTACAACCTGAATGCCTACAACTACGACGGCATTGATTTTGATGAGTATGACCAGATGGATGCGGCTATCGCTGTAGATGACCGAGAGTCCACCCTGCGTCGTGTATCAGTCGCTGAAGGCCTGGGCGTGCTCATGGTCGGCATGGGTGCTGAAGATGCCACTTCTGATGTTGAAGGCCCCGGGGTGCTTACGACTGCCGGCGTTCTTAATTCTGACTACGACGAATGGGGCAACCCCGATTGGCTCGGCCGCATCATGCTGGGCATCGGCCCGGATTCCGACCTGATTAAGGAAGGCATGATCTCCGCTGCCGGCTTGTGCCCCGGCGGGATCAACAAAGACGATGTGCATTGGAACAACTACAATGTGCTCCTGCCGCGCCTGGAAGCCACCGTTGATCGCTACGAAGACGGCATGATGACCTACCTGTTCGCCAAGGCCAACGGCGGTTCCATTCGTGAGTTCAACCTGAAAGAAGCCCAGCCCGGCTACATGTTCATCACCCAATGCCCGGAAGGCCATCGTTTCGCCACGGCTGAGGAGTTCGAGGAATGGGCGATCTACGCCGCTGCTGACGATACTGAAGCTGCCCGCACAGCCGCTGAAACCGCTTTGGAAGAATTCTTCGAAGACTAGGCTGGATATTGACCTGACCTAATCCTCCATTCCAACACTCAACCCCGCGGGAGGAGCTTTCCGGCTCCTCCCGTGGATTTTAATAATAAGAATTGCTTTCATCTTCGCATGCCACCCAGGAAGGGGATCGTTCGCCTCGTCCACCTCGTACGAGTCCTCCAAGCGGTTTCTCCTTCCTGGGTGAGATGAGAAGATGTTTTACCGAAGATGTTATTTCGTTCTTGGTTCTTTGTTCTTCGTTTGCCGGAGGCGTTGTTTCGTTCTTGGTTCTTTGTTCTTCGTTTGCTGACGCGGTGAAATGGAGTCCAGAACAGGATGAGGGGTTGGCGAGTAGATAAGGGATTTACGCGAGGAGCGCGGTGCAGTTCCCCTCCTGGGAGGGGAATGAGATGCGGTTTCGCTGACATACAGGGTTTATTCCTCGCCTCCTGGAACTGCCCAGGAGCCAAGAACGAAGAACAAAGAACATTTATAACCCGTGAGGGTGCAGTCATGAAAAGACAATCTGGATTTACCCTGCTCGAAGTGCTCATCGTCATCGGCATCATGGGCCTGATAGCGGCCATGGTTTCGCCGCGTTTCGGCGGGATCAGGGACGCGGCCGGGGTGGTCATCCGGGACAACAACCAACAGCGCATGACCGCGGCCGTGGCTTCGTACTGGGAGGATCATGAGGTTTTTCCTTCGGGCTTGGTCAATCTGGTCTATGAGGACGGAGGTCCGGATGAGTATGATCGATCAGCCCGATACAAAATGCCGACTCATGAAGGAAATCTGGTCCATGAAGGCAAGGTGACCTTTGACGAGGACTTCTTCACCCGGCTCAACCTCCGCGTGCATATCCTGAATGAAGATGAAGCCCGGGAACTGCGGCGGATGGGGATCATGACTCTCTATAACCTGAACAGCTATGATTATCATGGGGTTGATGAAGGCGTCGTTACTCCAATCGTTGAAGGAGATAGAGAAGACCGCATGCGCCAGGTTGGGCGTGGGGTAAATGACGATGATCCCCGTATCCGGGCCGACCTGGGCGTGCTCATGGTGGGGTTGGGATGGGATACCTCGGTTGGTCCGGCAAGTTGGATCGGGCCGGCCACGACGGAAGCGAGCATCAGGACCACCGGCTGGACCCACCCGGATTCCATAGGTCGAATCATTCTGGGGCTGGGGCCGGAAACCGAGTTGATCAACAAAGATATTATTTCCTCGGCGGGTCTGTGCCCTGACGGCCTGCGCAATGACCGGACCACCTGGAACCACTACAGCCTTCTCCTGCCTCGCTTACAGGCTACCGTGGACCGGATGAATGCAACTTCAAGTCTTGACCACTTGAAAATGATCACCGCCAGACCCGCGAATGGCCCGGTACGGGAATTCAACCTGCTGACCGTGCAACCACGCTACCGCTTCAACATCTACTCCCCTTCAGGGCTTCTCGGGAATGATCCGGAAAATAATCTGACGTGGGAGATAATTGATCCAGCGACTGAGACTTAGGGATGAGGGAGAGGGGGGACGTTTTTTTTGTTCTTCGTTCTTTGTTCTTCGTTGGTGCATGCGCGAGAGTGTGGAGACTGATGGGTGGAACTGGATTCTCGACGAACGACGAACGAAGAACGAAGAAGTAGTCCGTTACTATTTAAAGGCGAACAATGAACCAAGAGCATGGTGTGAACGCCAAGTCCGGCTTCACCTTCCTGGAAATCCTCATCGTGATCGGGATCATGGGGCTTGTTGCGGCCATGATCTGGCCGATGCGGGAAACATTGGGCGACTCGCAGCGGGAACGGGTGACAAATAATAAAATGGACTCCATTGTTGAAGCCATCCTCGGACATGAACACCTCAAGGACCCCTACGACATGGGCCGGACCATCGGCGGGTATGTGGGGGACATGGGTGATTGGCCCAAGTTGTTCGAGCCGGGCGGGAATGGCGGCGTGGGCGGAAAGCGAGGCGAGTTTGTCGACGATCGCTTCCAGTGGTTGCGGCCGTTCGGTGAGGTATCGGACATGGCTAAGGAAAGTCTGGGCCAGCCCCGTGGGCTGTGGACTCGGTATGTAACCGACGAAAGTGATGAGCATGCCCTCCCTAAAGATGATTGGAAAGGCCCTTACCTGACCCCGCCGGTGACCCGTAATCCGGCCTTGGGTAGTAATTACGCAAAAAATCCGGATGAGTACGAGCTGCTTGACGAGACGGACCGGGGCTATTTCCATCTCCTGCAAGGCAGAGAACAGCTCACGGACGGCTGGAACAGGGCGTTTCGGTTTTTTATCACGGACGGCGGCGAAACCTTCTGCATCGTTTCCATGGGACAGCAGGGTTTTGGGTACGAACCAGGGTATGAGCAGAACTGCGACGAGGATTCCCCGGAAAACCAGGGCAAGATTATCAGGGCGTTGCATAAAAGCGACTGGGAGGCGGTAGTGGCGGCGCGAGCTTTGCGCAGCACTTCCAAGCAACAATTGATCTTCATCACCAAGGACCACATGGACAGCATCGTTCGCGCCCTGATCGGCGAGTCTCCCTCCGGCCCGAATACCGGCTATACCGGAGATCTTCTGGACTGGCCGGAGCTGTTTAACTGGGTGTGCCGTGATGACGGGGATAATATGGTCGATTGCGAAGATGATATTGCTGTCAGTGGGACCGGGAAATGGGAGCTACAATGGGATGATCCGGATAATCCCAATGAAATCGAACTGTTCAAATACGGGCAGCCTCGAGGGCTTTGGGAGCGGGGCGAGTTGGAAGCCAGCCGGCTCGGCGTGGGCTGGCGGCACGCCTACCTTGAAGCGCCGGACGGGACTTTTGAGAGCGAAGAACTCAAGGACGCTTGGGACAGGCCGTATCGTTTTTTCAAGGTTCTGGAGGATATCGACGGCAACGACGTGGAGCAGTTCATGATTCTTTCCGGCGGGGAATCAGGGAATTATTATTTTCCCGCGCCGGATGGTCATGTTGATGACGACAGGACAGCGGAATTCGCTTTGGAAGATTATGATCCAAAGAACGAGGAAAACGAAGACAACATCGTGCGCATCGTCCGGCGCAATGAATGGCTGCCGGGTTTTTTGGATGTGACGCTGGCTACCGCGAGAGACGACTGCGATGCAATCAAATGCATGATGTACGGGGTGTTGCCTGATCAACCCGGCCCTGATTCTTTCGAGATGATCGATGATCTGTGCGTGTTCAAGGCCAAGTATGGCGACAACGACGGCGATAAGCAGATCGTCACCGGCGGCAGATATCTGGTTTGCTGGGAAGACGGAGGTGATGAGCCGAGTCCGGGCGTTAGCGCATGGTGGAAGATTTTCAGTACCTACGGCCATCCGGCAAAGAATGTGAACGTCAACTTGAACGCTTCAGACTTTCAGACTTTCCCCGACCCCGAAGCAGACGAATAAACTGAATACCCCAGCCAACTTTCGAACCAACAAAAGCACGTCCCTCCATGCCTCGAATTTCCCTCTCCAAAATCGTCCGTCCGAATTTCTCCAAACTCCTGTCCCGTCTGCCCATGCCCGGCTCCTTGTGTCTGGGCGTAGAGTATGTGGAGGATGAGGTTCGGGCGGCTCTGGTTCGGGCCAAGGGTCGGGAGCGGGAGATCATGGAGTTTGTTGCGGTCAAGGCACCGGAAGCCGAGGACGATCTGCCGGGCATCGCCCAACTCCAGGAAATCCGCAACCGCCTGAATTGCAAACAGAACATCCAGACCGTGTTCGTCACGCCCCTGGCCCGGTTGGTGGTCCTGCCCATGAATCGGGAGCGGGTTCTGAGCATGCGCAGCCATTTGCTGGCCGAGGCCGTGAAGTGGGAGGCCGAGACGTATACCGGCGTTCCCGGGCATCTGTCCCTGGCCGGGGTGGAGGTGGAGAAACCCCGGGATGAGCCGGGGCAAATCCGGGAAGAGCTTGAAGAGATCATGGTCCATGTGGCCGTGCTGGAACAGAACATTTACCGGGCTGCCAGGGAGCGTTTCCGGATGGCCGGGTTGAAGCTGGCCCGTGTTTATCCCGGCGAGGTCTGCTTTCATGTGCCCTTGTTGTATCAGCACGAAGAATCCGACCGGGGCGTACTGGAAATCGGCGCGGCCTCCTCGGGGTTCGCTCTGCTGCGCGGCGGTTCGACCCTGGCCATCAACGCCATGAACGTTACGGCGGAGATGATCCGGGCGCACTTGGACGGGCGGACCATGACGGACCTGGAAGACAGCTTGCGCTTCAATTTCGGACAGGCGCCGGGGCCGCTGCCCGTGGCTCTGACCGGGGTCGGGGCCATGGATCATCGCATTGTGGCTTTTCTGCGAACCCTGTCACCCACCGGAGTCGAACCGGTCCGGCTGCAACGCACCTCGGGCCTGACCACGGCGGGCTCGGAAGAAGGGCCGATGTTCGCCACAGCTGCGGGCGCGGCCATGCGTGAGCTGGGCGGCAAGGGCATGCAGGCCATCGGCATTTCCGACGCCGTGCCTCCGGCGGTACGCATCCGGCAGAGCATCTACCTGATGCCCCTGGCCGCGGCCTCGTTTCTGTTCGTGGTTCTGCTGGGGCACAATCTGCTGATGCGCTATCAGGAAAGTGATCTGTCGGAGCAGCGCCGAGACATCGAGGCCCAGCTTTCCGAGCGCAAGAAGGTGCACGACGAGGTGAAGCGTCTGGAAGGCGATATCCAGAAAGTTGATGAGCGGACCAGGGACTTGCGGAGGCAGATGGCCTATATCAAGGATGAATGGGACAAGCCCCTGCAAGCCAGGATCGACATGTACGACGCCCTGATCCGAAACATGCCGCCGACAGTAGCCCTGATCGGCATTCGACATGATCAGCGAAATCCGAATATCTATGTTGTCAGTGGTGAAGCCGTGTCGCCCTCGGCGATACTCGATTTCGCCCTGCGATTACGGGAGGAAGGGGGGCTGTCCGTGGACGTGCAACGTCTGGAGCCGCAACAACAGGTACGCGGCAAGGGCTCCGCGTCCCATCGGTTCGTGATGCACCTGGAGGTGGGAAGTGGCCCGAAAGCTGACCAAACTTGAAAAATTCGGCCTGATCGCCGCGGTGATCACGGGCATGCTGTTCTTCTACCTCAAGCATGTCTACGACCCTCAGCAACGATCTCTGGTTCGGGCCAGAGAGCAGTTGAACCGAAGCATCTCCCAATTTAACGAGATGCAGGCCGCGGAGCCACCGTTCCAGTTGCGGCGACGCCTGGAAACCCAACGGGAGGCCCTGGCGGAACTGGAGCGTGAACTGAAGGAATTGGACATACGCGTCGGCGACGAGGAAGCTCTGATCCGCGCCCAACACTGGGCGTATCAAGAGATGGAGCGCCGGAATCTGCGCGTGCTGAACGTGGTCCCTCGCGGCGTTGAAAAGAAACATCTCGAATGGCGGATATTCAGGATCACGGCTGAGGGCGATTTCAGAAGTCTCGTGAGTATGCTTCGAGAACTTCGCACCAACAACACTCCGATGCTCGTGGAACAGGTCAGTATTTCCAGGGATGACAAGCCCTGGTTGTTGAGGATCGTCATGGACTTGTGGATCATGGGATAGCCGTCGCTGAAAGAAATCTCAATTTTCACGGAGTCGCGGTTCGGATTTGATGAGTGGGTAAACAATCTGAGATAACGGGAATCATGATCATGTTTGTTTTGAAGCGTTCCATATTCAAAGCCGGCTTGGCCGGCATTTTCGTCTTTTGCGTGATGTGCTGCTGGACTGCTCCGGCATCGGCACGGGAGCCGTTTTTCAGCCCCATGCCGCCCCTGGAAGCTTACGACTTTCCAAAAGCCGCGGATGAAATCAAGCTGCGCGGCCTGCTGCTCACCGAGGACTCCTTCCGCGCCGTGGTCTATCTGCGGCCTTCACGTGTCTACCGGGTGCTCCGGCCCTTGGATCGGTTAGAGGTGATGGTGGACGGCCTGCGGCACGAGTTCCGGGTGGAGGGCATGGGCGAGCGTCGTTTGGTGCTGCGCGGCGAGGACGATTACTGGTACGAGATCGGGGTGGAAGAGCGTGAGTAGGCATATTCTTCCTTTGGCAAGGGCTCATCGTGCACACATCGCCGGGACTAGTCCCTCAGGTTTCAGCCCTATCGTTTTGAACAAGGAACGAAGAACAAAGAACGAAGAACAAAGAACGAAGAACAAACAAAAAAACTCAGGTCTCAGGTCTCAGCCTTCAGCCCTCTCCCTCCTCTCCATATCCCTTCTCCTCCTTCTCCTCCTGTCCGGCTGCAAGACCGTGCAGCCGGCGGCCCAGCTTCAGTACGCGCCTCCAGTCCCGGTATTGCAGCGCGATACGCAGCCCATAGTGCGCATTCCCCAGAAAGATCCGGACATGCGTTTGGTCAGTTCACATCGGCCCACGTCCCAGGACCGGGCCATGCGTTCCGGGTTTCGGCACTCTGGGGGTGATGCGAGGATCAAGGAGGTCTTTTTCCAGGACGTTCCGCTGCATATCGCGGCGGAACTGTTCAATGAGGTGGGCGGCGTCAACCTGATGCTTCAGGGGGAAGTGACCGACAAGAAGGTCCGTCTTTTTTTGCGCGACATAACGTTGAGTACGGCCGTGGAGGCCCTGTTGCGGGGCAACGAGCTGTGGTTTCGCACGGACGGCCGGGTGACCGCGGTGATGACCGAGCAAGCCTTTGCCGACACCATGGTCTTCCACCAGTCCGAGAAAATTCAGGCATTTTTCATGCGCTACACCAATGCCCAGGACATGGCCGCCCTTTTGGCCACGCTGCTCGGCCCGGAGGTGGAATTCCGGGACATGAGCGGGCAGTCGGTCTATGGGCATTTGGAGGCCCATAGCGTGGGCAGCAGCGCGGATGAGCCGGAAAAGCTCGATGACCTTACGGCGGAAGAGCGACGCAGGCTGGTGCAGTTGGGCGAGGCAGAGACCACTCAGCACATGGAAGACGCCAGCAGCGCCCTGGGCCGCCGGTTGCCGGCCATCGTCACGGTGTTCAAGAAGAATAATTCCGTCGTGGTCCGGTCCATGGACGAGGGCCTGCTGTCGCACATTACCGGATTGATCCGCGAACTGGACACCCCGGTCCGTCAGGTGCTGCTGGAGGTGAAGATCGTCAACCTGGAACTCGGCGATGGTTTCGAATCCTTTTTCGATTTCGGCTTTGAGGATTTCGGCTACACCAGCGACCAAAACATCAGCCGAAGCGGTATATATCAGACCGCTTTCACCACTCTGGGGGGGGCTGGCCCTTTGATGACGGATTCGCTGGCCTACGCCTTTTCCACGGATATCTTGCGGGCCAGGTTGCAGATGTTCGCCGATGAAAACCGAATGACAACGCTGTCTTCGCCGTTTTTGATGACCGCGGACAACGCGGAGGTCCGTTTTTTCGTGGGCCAGCAGGTCCCGCTGCGCACCGGGGTGAACAAGGAAACCATTCGAGGCAGCGACTTGCAGGATCTTGTGGTCTTCGAAGTCCAGATTGACAACCGGGAACTCGGCACGGACCTGGAAATCAAGAGTTTCATCAATGCGGACCGGACCATCACCATGGAGATCGTGGCCCTCATCGAGTCCGCGCGGTTCAACGTCTCCAGCATCACCTTGATCAACGACCGCACAGGCCAGCCCGTGAGCTTTCCGTTGGACGGCGTGGACAAGAGCGAACTGCAGTCCATCCTGGCCGTGCCTTCGGGCAACACAGTGGCCCTGGGCGGATTCATTCGCATGGAAGACAAGGACTACGAGCAGAAGGTACCGCTTTTGGGGGACGTTCCGATCCTGGGCTATCTCTTCAAGAAGGTAGAGCGTCGGGCGTCGCGTTCGGAAACCGTCATCCTGATCACCCCGCATGTCATGGGCGCACCTGACGAAGCCCCGGACACGACCCGCCGTTTTCTGGAAAGGAGCAGCCGGGTTTTAGACGAGGCGGAAGAGGCCAACGAGCGGGTGATTCCGGAGGGGCGGCTTTTTAAGCCGGTGGAAGAGGGGAGCGTGATGGGTGAAGAGTGATGGGTGAGATGTAATCCCGTTCGTCGTTCCTTGTTCTTCGTTCTTGGTTCAGAAAACCCACCCCTGGTCCCTCCCAGGAGGGGAAGGGTATGCGGATCGTGGACATTCGGACTTCTACTCCAGGTCTCGCAAACTCGCAGAAACGACGAACGAAGAACGACGAACAAAATAACATCTTCCAATAACGAACGAAGAACGAAGAATGACGAACGACGAACGAACAAAATAAACATGACCACCATCACGCAACAAATCATAAATGAACACAAGCCGGACAGCATGGAAGAGTTGCTGGCCAAGACCGTGGAGCTGGATGCTTCGGACCTACACCTGACTTACGGCGAGCCGCCGGTGTTCCGGATGGGAGGGGATTTGCGGCCCATGAGCTGCGAGGCCTATGCCCATGAGGAGATTCGGGCTTTGCTTGGTCAGGTCATGCCGCCGCGTTACGCAACGGTGCTGGAGGAGAAGCGTTCCGTGGACTTTGCCGTGAGCAGCACCTCGGTGGGGCGGTTCCGGTTCGCGGCGTATTATCAGCGTGGGGCGCTTTCCGTGGCCATCCGCCTTCTGGCCAAGGGCATCCCGGATTTTCAGAGCCTGGGCCTGCCGGCGAGCATGTCCCGTCTGCCCACGTTCCGGGACGGGCTGGTGCTGGTCACCGGCGTGACCGGCTCGGGCAAGTCCACTACTTTGGCGGCGATCATTGACGCCATCAACCGGGCGGAGCGCAAGAACATCATTACGGTGGAGGACCCCATCGAGTACGTGCACCAGAACTGCAACTGCATCATCAATCAGCGCGAACTGCACACGGACGTGCATTCCTTCCCGGACGCGCTGCGCGACTCCCTGCGTGCGGACCCGGACGTGATCCTGGTGGGTGAAATCCGGGACCTGGACACCATGCGCACCGCGATCATGGCCGCGGAAACCGGGCATTTGGTCTTTTCCACCCTGCACTCCAAGGATGCCATGTCCAGCGTGAACCGCATGGTGGGCTCGTTCCCTGCCGGGGAGCAGACCCAGATCCGGCAGCAGCTTTCCTCCACCCTGCGGGCCGTGGTCTCTCAACGGCTTCTGCTCCGGGCGGACAAAAGCGGGCGGGTTCCGGCGGTGGAACTGATGTTTTCCACCACGGGCATTTCCAACCTGATCCGGCTGGCCAAGGACGACATGATCTACTCGGCCATCGAGACCGGCCAGTGCGACGGGATGCAGACCATGGAGCAATCGCTCATCGGCCTGATGGAGGCGGGGTTGATCTCCAGTGAAACGGCCCTGCTTTCAGCCAAAAACCAGGAAATGATGCGCAACCGCCTGACCTTGCGTGGTCTTTTGAACAACGGGACATGCACGATCAGGAGCCGGGTTCGCCCGGTACCTTCAAATGTCGGAAACGGAGCCGGATAGACCATGATGACTCGCGGCGACCGCTTCGGCGGCTACTTGGTCCAGCAGGGACTGATCACCTCGGAGAACCTGGAGCATGTTTTGTCCGTGCAGCGGGTGGTCCAGGAAAAGGTTGGTCAGTTGTTGATCCGGGAGGGGCTGCTCACCGAGGATCAGGTGATGCGGGCCTTGTCCGACTTTACCAAGATTCCTCTGTACACCGGAAACGGGACGCCCACGGATCCCCGGGTGGTGCGCCTGATCCCCGAGAAAATGGCCCGTCGGGCCGGGGTGATGCCCCTGGTTCGCAACGAGGCCAATGAACTCTTGCTGGCCTGCAACGGTCCGGTGCCCCGGGCCATGCTCCAGAACATTTCGCGTCTGGTCCGGGCTCCCGTGCGTCTGGTTCTGGTCACGGAACGGCAACTGCGCAAGATCCAGCAAATGGCCTATGCCCGGGAATTCGACACCAAGATCGACTTCCGGACCCAGTCGGTGAACGGCGAAGATCTGAACGCGGTGGTGGAACTGCTGGAGAAGCTGATGGTCCGGGCCATTTCCCAGAACAACGTGTCGGACATCCACTTCGAACCGCAGATGGACGGCTTTCTGGTCCGCTTCCGCGAGGACGGGATGCTGCGCCGGGTGGAGTCCCTGCCCGCGGCCATGGGCCAAAAGCTGATCTCCCGGATCAAGGTTCTGGCCAACCTGGACATCGCTGAACGTCGCGCCCCCCAGGACGGCTCCTTCGCCTTCCAGCCCACCCGGCTGAAGGTTGAGGTGGAAGCCGTGAATCTGCGCGTGTCCATCCTACCGGTGAACTACGGCGAAAAGGCCGTACTTCGGCTGCTGCCGCCCCATGACGAGGAAATCCTGCTGGACTCCCTGGGCATGGACGAAAAGAGCCTGACCAGGTTCAAGTCCATCCTGCGCTCCCCGCATGGTTTGATCCTGGTCACCGGCCCCACGGGGTCGGGGAAGTCCACGACCCTGTACGGGGCCCTGCAACTGTTGCGTTCGGACACGACGAACATCACCTCCCTGGAGGATCCGGTGGAACTGACCCTGCGCGGAGTGAACCAGACCCAGGTGGACGGCGGCGTAAGGCTGGACTTCGCCTCCGGGTTGCGGTCCATCCTGCGCCAGGACCCGGACATCATCATGGTCGGCGAAATCCGGGACACGGACACACTGCGGGTCTCCCTGCGGGCCGCCATCACCGGCCACCTGGTCCTCTCCACCCTGCACACCAACGACGCGCCCAGCTCCTTTTCCCGGCTCCTGGACATGGGCGGAGAAGCCTTCCTGGTGGCCGTTTCGGCCCGGGCCATCCTGGCCCAGCGCCTGGTGCGCCTGGTCTGCGCCCACTGCAAACAACCCCGGCCCGTGAACCGGGCCGAACTGGACATGCTGGGCCTGCGGGACACGCCCGAAGGCGCGTTCATGATCCACCGTTCGCTCGACGGCTGCGATCTGTGCAACCACAAGGGCTACAGCGGCCGGATCGGCCTGTTCGAACTGCTGGTGGTGGACGAGGAACTGCGCGAACGGATCATGCACGGCGCCACGAGCCATGAAATCGCCCGCACGGCCAGAGCCGCCGGCAACTACCGCTCCCTGCTGGAAGACGGCGTGGACAAGGTGAAAATGGGTTTGACCACGCCGGAGGAGATTATGCGGGTGACGATGGAATGAAAAAGATAGGGTTGAGGGATGAGACCTGAGGGAACCCACCCCTGGCCCCTCCCTGGAGGGGAATAGGCGGCGGTTTTGCGGGCATTCAGGTTGTAAATTCAACCTCAACAATAGCAGGTAAAGAAGCGGCGAAGTAACAATAACGACGAACGACGTACGAAGAACAAAGAAACGCGGCGCAGCCGCAAACGACGAACGACGAACAAGGAAACATCCGTGCCTTTCTACGACTGCCGCGCCATGGATTCGGGCGGGAACATGATCCGGTTGCGCATCGAGGCTGAGAGCCAGGGAGGGGCGGCGGCTGAGGCGCGGGCCAGGGGGGTGACCCTGATTTCCGTGGAGGAGGCCGGGGT
>NZ_PZKN01000039.1 GCF_003046795.1 Desulfonatronum sp. SC1
TATAAAATTAAACGTTTTTTTGACAAAAAAGCAGAGATATCAGTAGGGTCTTACGCAAAGGGCCAGGTTAACATGCAGAAATTATTGCGGAAAAGGCTGGATTTGGCGCGATGCGGTTAAAGTCCTGATTGAAAGTTGATGATTGAAAGTTGATGATTGAAAGTTGATGATTGAAAGTTGATGATTGAAAGTTGATGATTGAAAGTTGATGATTGAAAGTTGATGATTGAAAGTTGATGATTGAAAGTTGATTATATACTGTTTTAGGCTGAAACGATTGAATTTTTTCTATGATGCCTTTAGGCCGCCCTTTCAGGGCTATTCTTGTTTTACCATCATCCCCAGGGCGTTGCCCTGGGTACGATATGGCCGCCCCCTTGGGGCTTCAGACAAGCCCTGTAAGGGCGAAATATTACAGCCCAGGGCAACGCCCTGGGTAAACGCCCCCAAAAAATAGTAGCCCTGAAAGGGCGGCCTAAATGGCTGCGACTGCAACTCTTGCCAAAACAACATAATGCTCCCGTTGGCGCACCAGCAAATTTAAAAAACACCTCAAGCAGTATAAAGCAATTTATCGCAACATGCTGTCGAGTCAGGGAAGACAATTTCAGACTTTTGTAGTGACGTCCTAAAACGCCAAGCTGCCGTTTCTCCGCTCACGGGCCACGTTGAGCAAATACTCGTCCATGCCTTTCTCGCGATCGGCATGGAAGCAGTGCTTCGCCCCGTCCAGATCGGAGTCGTCCCCGAAGATGATGCGCTGGTTGCGGGCAGCCCCCTGGAGGATGCGCCGCGCGGACTGTTGCGGTGTCTGCGCTCCGGCGGGCGCTTTCATGTTGAGTTCGCCCCAGATGTCCGTGGCCGTGGTTCCGGGCGTGGCGGAGGAGATCTTGATATTGTCGTCCCAGTATTCCGTGCGCAGCGAGAGCGTCAGGCCGTTGAGCGCGGCTTTTGTCGCGGAGTATATGCTCTGGAAGGCCATGGGCGAGAAAACGATGCCGGAAATGATATTCAGGATCTGGCCCCCGCCTTGTTTCCGCATGATGGGGATGACCGCGCGGCAGCCGTACAGCGCGCCGTAGAAGTTGAGCGCGAAGCCTTTTTCCCAGTCCTCGTTGGTCTGTGCCAAGGCACGTGTTTTCTCCCCGGGCATGGCGTCAGGGGCGGAGGGCTCTGTAAAACACCCCAAAAATCCAGCCCCGGCGTTGTTGATGAGCAGGTCGACGCGACCGTTGAAGAACTCCGCGGCCTCGGCGATCATGTCCGCGACTTCCTGCTCAATGGTCACGTTGCACAACACGCCCTTCACCTTGCCCGGGTGTTTTGCCGAGAGCCGTTCCGTATGCGTATTCAGGTTGTCGGCATTGAAATCCGCGAGAACAACCTTTTTTGCGCCTGAGTCCAGCAGTTCCTCGATCAGGCCCAGCCCGATGCCCGCGGCCGCGCCGGTGACAATGGCGGTTTTGCCGCGAAAGTAGTCATTGTAGTTTTCCATTCGAGTTCCTCCTTGGGGTTTTCAGGTTGCTTTCCCGGCCCTATTCGTAGCACTGGTGCGGATGCTCAAAGGTGCAGCGGTCGTAACGGCCCGGAAGCAGTCGGCTCATGGCCGAAGGGATTTCCTCCTTGGGATAGTCGTAGATGGGGGTAAGTCCGTCGACCCAGTTGTCGCTGACCATCCATCCCGCGCCGAGAATTTTTTTGATCGGCAGTTCGCCCCAGCGGTCATCCAGGGAAGAGGCCAGTTTGCAGTCGGCCGTGGCCGGTTCCCAGGAGTAATACCGGGACGGACTGCTGTAATAGAGCATCTTCAGGTTCACGAGTTCAGACGTTCCCATCTGGAGCATGTGCTGCAGGCATCCGCCTCCTGTTATGACGGGCTTGTCCGGTGAGCATCCTTCGGGCTGCTGATGGAAAGAGGGATCGTTGTACGCGCCGATGGCAACCCGCACGTCAAGCAGGCGCACTCCGTTGCGCTCGATGAAGCAATGTCCTTCGTCGCCCGTGCGTTGGACAACGATGCGCTCGCAGAGTTTTTTGGGCAGTCCGGCTGTTTCCCGGCCGGAAAACACGCCCATCATTGCCCCAGGACCACTGAGCATCAGGCCGAGAAAATAGATCCCGGTATGCTGGCCGTAGCGGGCCAGAATGCCGATGCCGCCTTCCATGTACCACGGAGCGAACGTGGGATCCCTGATATTGACGATGTAGGCGTAGGCCAAAGGATTCGAGGCGTCGTGCAGCTCCAGCGGGTGGGGCAGCAGCTCGCGGGCCCTTTGGGGGTCGGGTGTCGCGTACAGCACGATGCCGTACTGGTTGTTCATTGCGGCGTTGCTCATGAAATTCTTGAGTTTATCCTCGGGAATCAGGTAGCCTTTGTTCATCGTGCACACTCCTTTTGGGTTGGTTTCAGGGGTCGAAGACAAACGCCTTGCCTCTGGCGTCCTGCGTGGCCTCCAGTATCCGGCCGCCTTTTCGTGCATCGCCCACGACGCGCACATTGGAGAAGGCCTCCTTGAACTCGTCCACAAGGGCCTTGCGCGGCGACACTCCCATGGCCAGAACCACATGGTCCGCCCGCACGAATACCGTTTCTCCGTCCGTCAATCTGCTCAGTTCCACGCCGATCGGCGTGACGCGTTCCAGCCTGTGGCTGGTGAGGATCGTCGGATCATGGGGGGTGATGCGGCTCATGGTGTCCTGCACGATCAAGGGGAACATGCCGGGCCCCAGGTCCCCGAGCATTTCCACCAGAGTCAGGCGGCAGCCGTTCATGGCCAGCATTTCCGCGGCTTCAAGCCCTGTCATGCCGGAGCCGATCACGACAACGCTTCCCGTGGGTTTGACCCGGCCCAGGAGCACGTCCTCGGCAACGCATACGCACTTTTCATCAATGCCCGGCAGGGACGGGATCAAAGGTGTTGCTCCGCACGCGACAAAGACGCCGCAAGGGTTTAGCGCCTTCACGCCTTCGGGGTCAGTTTGGGCATTGAGCCGCACCTCGATGCCCGCCTTTTCGACCTGCGCGATCAAGGCGTCCACATAGCGCGTGATCTTCTCTTTCCCATATCCCTTGTCCGCCGTATTCAGCGTGCCGCCGAGCCGTTGTTTGTCGTCAAGGATCACGGGGGTGAAGCCGCGCTCCTTCAGCGCGAGCGCCGCCTCGATGCCCGCCGGGCCTCCGCCCACGACCGCCACGACGCGCCCCTGGCCATCTTTGACGGGGTGATAATATTCCCGCTCCCGTCCGGTCAGAGGATTCACCGCGCACCGCAGGCGCCTGGCTTTCACGATTTCGCCGAAACAGCCCATGCACCCGATGCATGTGCGGATTTCGTCCTCCCTGCCGGAAAAGGCCTTGACGCACCAATCGGGGTCGGCAAGGTGACCGCGCCCCACGCCCACGAAATCGCAGACGCCTTGTTCCAGCAGAGCCTCCGCCGCTCCGGGCTCCTTGATGTTGCACACGGCGATCACGGGAATGGTTACGGCTGTTTTCACCGCCGCGGGCATGTATTTTTTCCATCCCTGGGCGTAGGTGCCGGGCTCCAAGGTGCCCGACGAATAGCAACTGACGTTGATGGCATCGGCGCCGGCCTGTTCCAGGGCCGCGGCGATCCTGCACGCCTCCTGAAGATCGATCCCTCCCGGAAGTGCTTCCTCGGCGTTGATGCGCACTGAAATGGGAAAATGCTTTCCGCGGCTTTGCCGAATTCCGGTTAGGATTTCCGTCACAAAGCGCATCCGGTTGTCAAAAGACCCGCCGTACTTGTCCGTGCGAAAATTCATGGCCGGAGAAAGAAACTCATTGATCAGATATCCGTGCGCGCCATGCAGTTCCACACCGTCCGCTCCGGCCGACATGGCGACCTGGGCGGCACCGACGAATTTCTGGGCCAGGGCCTCGCACTCCTCAAGGCTCAGCTCCCGTGGAACGCCGCCGCCGGTCAGCGGATTGGCCACGGGAGACGGGGCCACGGGCTGCTCGCCGGTCATGGCCGGCGATGCTTCCCGGCCGGGATGCTGAAGCTGGATGAAGATCCTGGATTCGTACTTGTGGATCGCCTCCACAAGCCGCTGCAGATCAGAGATGTCGGACGGCCTGTATGCCGCGAGCTGGCACGGCTCGCCGATTCCCGCGCCGCCCTGGATGCGCGTAATTTCCGTAATGATCAGCCCGACGCCGCCTTTTGCGCGGGCCTCGTAAAAAGCAATGATGTCATCTGTCACCCCGCCGTTCGGCGCGCCCAGGTTCGCCCCCATGGCAGGCATCACAACCCGGTTGGCGAGTGTCAGCCGTCCGATTGTGGCTTCCTGTTGCAGTCGTTTGTACATTCCAATCTCCCTTTGTGCATGAAGTTGCATTCAGGCTGAATGCGTCCCCAAAAACCGTACACCCTGAGAAAATGTCTCAGGTTTTTGACCTGTTTTTGGCGCACCAGTTGACGAATTTCACGATGTCCCGGCTGCGCCGGACGCCCAGCTTCTCCCGGATGATCTGCAGGGAGTAGGTGATGCCGGAAACGGTGGTGTGCATCAGCTCGGCGATTTCCTTGGAGGTCTTGCCGGCCACAAGGTATTGGGAGATCGCGTATTCCCTGGAGGTCAGCAGCGTGGTCATGCGGCTTTTGAGCATCCGGTTGCGTATCTCGGTCCACCCGGTGAAGGCTTCCTTCCATCCCCTGATGATTTCCGTGCGAACCCATGGGAAACGCTCACGGGCAACCTCCTCGAACACCCCCCGCATCGTACCCAGATGCTCGGAAAAGGGCGCGACAAGGCCGTAGGGGAGCGCGTGGTCAAGCGCCTGCTCGATCAGTTCCCGGGCGCGTTGCCTGTCGCCCATTGCCACGCAGGCGCTGACGCGCATGATCCGCAGATAGAGCTCCGCTATGGTGAAACCCTGCTCCGGGACCAATGCCAGTACGGTTTCCGTCACTCCGAGCATGCGTTCCTGCTGGCGGGTGTTGTTCAGGTACAGGGCGTACAGGTAGAGCGCGAACGGCCTGACGTCCTCGGAAAAGCGCAGCACATCACCGTCTTTCAACCATTCCGGGAAGTGGTCCGGCGCATACACACCGGCGTAAACCACGGCTTCGGCAAGGTCGATGCAGTTTTGCGCGGACGGGCAGCCCGCGTACTCTTGACGCCGGGCCTCCAGGGCATCCATGCCCCGGCGCAGGGCGTTTTCGTCTCCCTTGCGGATGGCGGCGATATTGCCCATGTGGATGCCGGTCAGGCGGAACGGGCTGGTTTCCGGCATTTGAGCGATCAGTTCCAGGCTCTTTTGGGTTTCCCCCCGAAGGAAGGCCAGTTCCGCGTAAAACTCGCGCCGGTGCTCAACGTCAGGCAGACCCGCGGCGATTATCTCCACGCTTCGACCGTCAAAGCGCGGATTGTCCAAAAGAAACAGGCCGGGGTAGAGCGGTTCGGGCTGCGTTGTTTCAAAGTTCCCGCGGCTGTCGAGAGGCTTGTGGGCGTTTGCGGGGATCATCCACGCGCGTCCGTATTTTTTCGCGCCCGCAATTTTCCCCGATGCGCAATACCGCTGCACCACGCGGGGATCGACGCCCCATCGCGCCGCTGCTTTGGTTACGGAAATCCAATCCATGCGCGGACTCCTCGGCCTCGGATATTCTTGTTGTTCGGAATAGTATAATGGGTGAATCGGTGCTTATGACATCGTCCCAAAAGTGAGTGCTTTGAGAGCGAGCATACCGCATCCCGGAGAAAAAACACTGAGTTTTTTGGGGGTATTTTCAGAGGTTTTTGAACGGTTTTCCAGCGTCCGAGAGGCTGAATTCCGCGTTCCTTCGGCTCCAGGTGATGTCTGGTCAGTCTGGAAAAAACTTTGATAACAGTGTATTGCGAGTTGAAAGCGCGTCACGTGCTGGTTCTGACGCGCCGCGAAAATGGCTGTCGGATAAGCGACAGAAAGGGGAGGAGGGGGGGGAGAGAGGGCTGAGGGATGAGACCTGAGACCAGAGGGGTGAAGAGAGGGGAGAAGGGTGAGAAGGGAAATGCCGGGATGCTGGGATGAAAAGATGGTGGGAAAGTGTAAGATAATGCTGGGATGTGTGGGGGGGCGGCGGCTTTCAGGCTTGGCCTTCTCAGGTTTTCGGACTGTTTTCAGCGCACCAGTTGACGTATTTGGGGATATCGCGGCTGCGCTTGACGCCCAGCTTCTCCCGGATGACCCGCAGGGAGTAGTTCACGCCGGCAAGGGTGGTGTTCATCAGCTTGGCGATCTCCTTGCAGCTCTTGCCGTCCACGAGGTATTGGGAAATCGCGTATTCCCTGGAGGTCAGCAGCGTGGTCATGTCGCTTCTGAGAATGCGGTTGTGTATCTCGGTCCATCCGTTAAAGACTTCCTTCCACCCTTTGATGATCTGTTTATGAGCCCGCGGGAAACGCTCGCGGGACACCTCTTCGAGCACTCCCCGCATCGTGCCCAGATGCTCGGAAAAGGGCGCGAGCAGACCGTACGGGAGCGCGAGTTCAAGCGTCTGTTCGATTACGCGACAGAGACGTGGCGACCAAAGGGCCTGGGAGGTTTCCCCGTGTCCGGCAGGTATCGACCATCCAAAATGCCGCATGCGGAAACAACGAAAAACCCGGTATCACGGCGACGGGGGCTCTTGATACCGGGCAGATGAGCTTCGACGACCGCCGAAGCGTTTTAGACGCCTCAGGTGCCTCCAAAACCCACGGTGACCTTGCCATTGATCAAGATCACCGGGACTTTGCGTTGGCCCTGGCTGTGCGTGAGCATTTCCTCCATCCGGCCGGGATCCGTCTTCACGTCGTGATAAACATGACCCGGATGCGCCTCACGGGCGTTGGTGGTGTAGGGTCAGCCTTGTTTGCCGTAGATAATCGTCTGACTCATACCGACCTCCTGAGAAAAGAGTGTGATGGGAAAGCCAAGGTTTGCCATCCCTGATCTTCCCGAGTCAACGCCATTTCCCGATTTCTGGGAAAGCTAACAGGAAAATTCTCCATTCTCATAAATCACCCGGCTTTTTCCCGACCGCAACCGGGCCGTAACGACCTTGGGGCGGGTGTTGACCAGATCCCAGTGCAGGGCGGACTCGTTGAACCCGAGGTCGCGCTTGCGGCGCTTGTCCAGGTCCGCGGCTTTGCCGGAAAAGGATTCCACGTAGGACGATCCCAGGGCCAGGTGGCAGTTGCCGTGTTCACCGCCGTAGTTCTCGTCGAACAGGGTGTTGGCCATAAAGGCATTAATGCGGGAGAAGCGCTTGTCGGTCAGGGAAAACTCGCCCACCTGGGCTGCTCCCGGGTCCATGGCCACCTGGGAACGCAGGAACGCCTCGCCCTGTTCCGCCTGGGCGCAAGTCACCCTGCCGTCCGTGAATTCCAGGCGTACTCCGGAAACCAGGTTCCCGTTGCGGTACGAAAGCTGATCAGCGACGTACACCCCGCGGACCCCTCGCCAGTCCGGAGAGAGAAAAATCTCAAAGCTGGGGATGTTGTGGCCGGACAGTCCAACCCATTTGCGTTGCTCGCCGAGGGAGACTTCCAGGTCCATGCCTTCGGATTCCACCCGGAGCGTCTTTGGATTCATTTTGTTCAGCCAGCGCTTGATCCGACCGACCGCGTCGAAGACTTCCCGCCAGGCGGCCACGGCATCGTCGGCGTCCAGGTAGCAAGCGTTCACGATCTGCCCGGTGTAGGCGTCCAGGTCCATGCCCGCGGCCTGGGCCATCGCCTGGGTGGGCAGCATGGCCAGGGTCCAACCGAACAGCTTTCTGTGCTCCCGCGCATCCAGGATGTCCCGCAGCGGCTTGCGGGCCAGGGTGGCCAGGCTGATCCGTTCCGGGTGGACGTCCCGCAGGTGGGTCAGGGATTCCGGCGCGCGGAGGTGAATCGCGCCGTGCAGGGCTCCCAAAAGTTCCTTGGTCCCCGGAGGGTGAAACGTGAGTTGTTTATCCTCGCCCAGGGCGTAGAAGTCGTGCTCCATGCGCACCGTGGGATTCCAGCGCACTACGGGTTGCAGCGAGCGACGCAGCAGCAGCGCGTATATTTTCTCGGCCAGAGCCGAAGCCGCGGGATCGGATTGCAGCAGGACGATATTGCCCTTGCGCGGCTTGCGCCCCCTGGCAGTGTCCAGAGCCCAGATCATGACCTGGGCATAGGCGTCCAGGTGTTTTTCCGTCAACATCCCTCAATGTCTCCTGTGTTGGTGGTGGTCTGTTTGATAAACGTTCTCGACGCGTTTTTCAAAGGGTACGGATAGGCCCTCGCCGGAGGTTTGGCAATCCGTTGTTTGTCTGTTGGCCGTTAGCCCGCCGGTCGTTCGTAGGCCCAACTTCCCTGAAGCGGAACGGGCAATGATTGACGCTCCCGCGAAAACAGTCCAAAAAAACCCTTTCTCAATCCCGTAACCTCATCTCAGGAGGATGCCCATGGCCGCCAGCCACCCGGAAACCCTTTTCCCCTCGGCGCAAAACGACGTCGCAAGAGCCCAACAGCAGCCCTCCACGCCGCAGACCGAATCCGCGGCCTATCGTCTGGCATTTCTGGACAACGATTTTATCCTGCAAGACGAACTGCGCCCGGTTCGCCTCCAGTTGGAACTGCTCAAGCCTGAAATGCTGATGCGGGATAATCGGATTGAGTCCACGGTGGTGGTCTTTGGAAGTGCCAGGCTGCTCGATGCCGAAACCGCTCAGGCCCGGCTGGACGAGGCCTTGGCCGCCGTTGGGGACCAGCCCGACGGCCCCGAAGACACAGGTGCAACGGCCCGACTCCAGGCCGCCATAAGCGCGCTGGAGCACAGCCGCTATTACGAGGAAGCCCGCAAGCTTTCCCGGATCATATCGGAAAATTGCCAGTGCGACGAGAAGAAAACCCATGTGGTGATCACCGGCGGCGGTCCGGGAATCATGGAGGCGGCCAACCGCGGCGCGGCCGAAGTCCAGGCCAAGAGCATCGGCCTGAACATCGTCCTGCCTCACGAGCAGGCCCCCAACATGTATATCACTCCGGAACTCAGCTTCCAGTTCCACTACTTCGCCATCCGTAAGATGCACTTCCTGATCCGCGCACGGGCTCTGGTGATTTTTCCCGGCGGGTTCGGCACCCTGGACGAACTGTTCGACGCCCTGACCCTGATCCAGACCGGAAAGATCGCCCCCATGCCGGTTTTGCTCTTCGGCTCCCAATTCTGGAAAAAGGTCATCAACTTCGGGGCTCTGGTGGAAGCCGGGACCATCTCGTCCCATGACCTGGACCTGTTCGAATTCGTGGAAACCGCCGATGAGGCCTGGGACCGGATCGCGGCTTTCGACAATCTGGAGCGCAAGCGCTGAGCCTGGAAATGAGGTCAACCATTTTTTCGCTTGGCACCCAGCCCCAGCACCGAGACGGCTTGGGCGGGGTCGATCCGAAAGGGCGAACCAATGCCTTGGAAAAAACCGTGCCGTTCGATCAGGTGCAGGGCCAAGGGGGTGATGACGAGAGTTTCGGCTCCATCCTCGCGAAAAACCCGGACCTGGTGCTTGGCGAATGTTCCCTCGCCTGGAAACGGCGAGGGAACTCGTCCCCGGCACTCCAGGCATTCCGCGATACTCGCCGTGCCCGCCCGCACCGGATCTCCGCCGGCTTTCAACGCCCGTTCGTAAATCTCTCGCAGCTCTTGAACAAGCTGCTCCCGACTCACCCCCAGGCGATCCAGGGTTCGTGCGTCGTCGGCCAGGATATCCTCGA
This sequence comes from Desulfonatronum sp. SC1, assembly GCF_003046795.1. Taxonomy (NCBI): domain Bacteria; kingdom Pseudomonadati; phylum Thermodesulfobacteriota; class Desulfovibrionia; order Desulfovibrionales; family Desulfonatronaceae; genus Desulfonatronum; species Desulfonatronum sp. SC1. Next base: position 9,727 of record NZ_PZKN01000039.1, read on the forward strand.
AGTCCCGGGCATCCTCGCCGAGAAATCCCAGGGCTGAAAAACGCGATGGCCCGAGGTGGGAGTACATTTGCGCTTCCAAAGGCGCCCGTCGCGGCATGTTCCTGCTCCTTGGCATTTGATGAGTGTATGTCGATCACGCCTGTTCGTGCGGTCGTAGCGCAATCGTTTGATCGGTGACAAGTTGTTCGTGGGCGGAAAAAAAATCGTGGACATCTTGAAAGAGATTATATATGGCAAACCGAATTGTTTACGACGAATACACGGCTGGCGTTTTTTCCCTTGGTTTCTTGCAATGGCGGCGGCTTTGGGCTAGAGGCCGACCTAGGAAGGTTTATATAGGGCTGTCAACAGGACAGGTTGTTTTCTCACCATTACCCATTTAGTGCAAAAGGAGAGAGCGTTATGACAAAGGCGGATCTGGTATCGAAAGTAGCCGGCAAGGCGGGAATGACCAAGGCGAGCGCGGAGAGCGCCCTTAATGCTTTTATTGATTCCGTTGAGGAAATTCTTTCAGCCAACGGAAAGCTGACCTTGACCGGCTTCGGCACCTTCGAGGTTCAGCAACGCCAGGAGCGCACGGGTCGCAATCCCCGGACTGGCCAGGAAATCAAGATTCCGGCCAGCAAGGTCGTCAAGTTTCGCCCCGGCAAGTTGCTCAAGGACGCCGTCAACTAACTTTTGCACAGGAGTGAATGATGCTTCCCGGAGAAACCATTCAAAGTTTTTTGCCTCAGGACATTCCCTGGTGGATGCCTGACCACGCCATTTTTATGGGCGCCTTTTACCTGGCGCTGATTCTCATCGGTTCCGGCGTCGGCTACGTCGTGATGAAGTCTATCAAGGATACCCTTAGCGACGACGAACACGGCCACGGCCATTAGCCTGTCCTTATTTTTTCCTTTAAACCGGACACCTTCTTTGGGAGGATGTCCGGTTTTTTTTCTTAGCCATTTGTAACTACTCAACACACGTTGTGTGCTCTTCCTGCTGCCATCGGAGTCGGGGTCGGGATCGGAGTCGGAATCGAAATTGAAACAGGAAACAATCAGAACGCATCCCAACGTTTTCGATCCCGATTCCGACCCCGACCCCGGCAACGCTATTAACTCTGTGCTGAGTAGTTACAGCCACTTTATCGAACCAACCTTGAACCCGTTACAGGCACTTCGGACGAACCATGAGCACTGACGATAAAAAAATAATCTATTCCATGCACAGGGTCAGCAAGTATTACGATAAAAAGCCGATCCTGAAGGACATTTCCCTTTCCTATTTTTACGGGGCGAAAATCGGCGTCCTGGGGATGAACGGCTCCGGAAAGAGCACGCTGCTGAAAATCCTGGCCGGAGTGGACCAGGACTTCCAGGGTTCGACCTCCCTGGCCCCGGGGCACACCATCGGATACCTGGAACAGGAGCCGCTGGCCAATGAAACGCGCACGGTTCTTGAAGTTGTCGAGGAAGGCGCCGGAGAATCCGTACGGTTGCTCAAGGAGTTCGAGGAAATCAACGCCCAGTTCGCGGAACCCATGAGCGACGAGGCCATGGACGCCCTGCTGGCCCGCCAGGCCTCGGTCCAGGAAAAGCTGGACGCCCTGAACGCCTGGGAGCTGGAAAGCCGTTTGGAAATGGCCATGGACGCCCTGCGCTGCCCGCCCCCGGACATGCCGCTGAACATCGTCTCCGGCGGGGAAAGGCGACGTGTGGCCCTGTGCCGCCTGTTGCTCCAGCAGCCGGACATCCTGCTTCTGGACGAGCCCACCAACCATCTGGACGCCGAATCCGTGGCCTGGCTGGAACACCACCTCCACCAGTATCCGGGAACCATCATCGCCGTGACCCACGACCGTTACTTCCTGGACAACGTGGCCGGGTGGATTCTGGAACTGGATCGAGGCAAAGGCATCCCTTGGAAGGGCAACTACTCTTCCTGGCTGGACCAGAAAAGGGAACGCCTGCGCCAGGAGGAAAAGGCCGAAAGCGACCGCCAAAAGACCCTGCAGCGGGAACTGGAATGGATCAGGATGTCGCCGCGGGCCCGGCACGCCAAGAGCAAGGCTCGGATCGGGGCCTATGAGCAGCTTTTGTCCCAGGAATCCGAAAAGCAGGGCAAGGAACTGGAAATCTATATCCCGCCCGGACCCCGGCTGGGCCAGAAGGTGATCGAGGCCCAGGAGCTGTGCAAGGCCTACGGGGACCGGATGCTGCTGGCCAACGCCGAGTTTCTGATTCCCCCAGGGGCCATCGTGGGCATCATCGGTCCCAACGGGGCCGGCAAGACCACCCTGTTCCGGATGATATCCGGCCAGGAGCAGCCGGACTCGGGCCGGATCGACGTGGGCGAGACCGTGAAGCTGGCCTACGTGGACCAGAAGCGGGACGACCTGGAAGCGGACAAGACCGTGTTCGAGATGATCAGCGACGGCCACGATCTGATCCGCCTGGGCAATCGCGACGTCAACGCCCGGGCCTACCTGGGGCGTTTCAACATCACCGGGGGGGACCAGCAGAAGAAGGTCGGCTTGCTTTCCGGCGGGGAGCGCAACCGGGTTCACTTGGCCCGGATGCTCAAGGAAGGGGCCAACGTCCTGCTACTGGACGAGCCCACCAACGACCTGGACGTGAACACCATGCGCGCCCTGGAAGACGCCTTGCTGAACTTCGCCGGAACGATCCTGGTGATCAGCCACGACCGCTGGTTCCTGGACCGTATCGCCACCCATATCATGGCCTTTGAGGGCGACAGCCAGGTGACCTTTTTCGACGGCAACTTCACCGAGTACGAGGAAGATCGCCGCCGACGTCTGGGCAAGGATGCCGACGTTCCCAAGCGGATCAAGTACCGCAAGTTCACCCGCGGCTGATCTCTCCGGCCATGGCCAAAAAGCGCGTCCTTCGCAATCCGCTCAAGGCCATTCGGGCCAAGTGCCTGGAATGCTGCGGCGGAAGTCCCAAGGAAGTCCGGCTCTGTCCGGACATTTCCTGCGCCCTGCACCCTTTTCGCACCGGTACGAATCCCTTTCCCCGTCGGAAACGCAAGGCTACGGCCCTTCCCGCGGCTTCCGAGACGGCCAACGCCCCTCTGAAGCCGCGGGAGGTGCAGTTCAGCCTGTTTCAGGACTGAGGCCTCTTCCCGGGCCGGCTCCATTATGCCCTGGCTGACCATCCCCCTTCTGGCCGCGGCCCTGGACCTCTGGCTCAAGGATCCGCCGAACTGGCCGCATCCGGTTCGGCTCATCGGATGGCTGCTGGACCGTCTGGAGCGCCTCGTCCGTTCTTCCCCGCTTCCTCCGCGACTGGCGGGACTGCTTTGCGTCCTGGGTCTGGCCCTGGGCGTGGGATTCGCGGTCCGGTTGATCGTCTCCCTGCCCATGGTCGGCTGGTTTCCGGCCCTGTATTTGAGCTACGCCGGACTGGCCCTGGGGGGGTTGCTTCAGGAAGGACGCCGGGTTGCCCGGTTGCTCCGCGAGCAGGATGTCGAAGCCGCCAGGACGGCCCTTGCCGGGCTGGTCAGCCGGGACGTGGAACACCTGGACGAAAACGGAATCCGCCGGGCCCTGGCCGAAACCGTCAGCGAAAACCTGAACGACGCTTTCACGGCTCCGTTTTTCTACCTGGCCTTTCTCGGTCCCGCCGGACTTTGGGCTTACAAGACCGTGAGCACCATGGATTCCATGTGGGGGTACAAGACGCCGCGCTGGCGGGAGTTGGGCTGGGCCGCGGCCCGGGCCGACGATCTGCTGGCCTTTGTCCCGGCCCGGCTGACCGCCCTGGCCTTGACGACAACGGCCCGTCTGCTGGGCAGACCGGCTGTCCGCCTGTCCGAACTTCGCCGCACGGCCAGCCTGACAGAAAGCCCCAACGCGGGTTGGCCCATGGCCGCCGCGGCCCTGGCCCTGCGGGCCGGAATGGGCGGGCCGACCAGCTACTTCGGCCAAATCAAGGCCAAGCCCTGGCTCGGGCCGGAAGGCGAGCCCTGGACGGATCAAAAGCTGAACGAGCTGCTCCGGCTGGCCCTGCTTGCCGGACTTGGGATCTGCGCGACGCTGGTTTTGGCGACTGTTTTGGTGATGCAGACGCTTTGACTTCGTGTCCGGCAACTCCTCCTCGCGACATTTTGCCCACGCCTCTCATCCAAGGAAAAAACATATGGTCGGCGATCACCTCCACCTGTTCAGTCCGACTCCAACCGGCAGCACTGGCTGTACAGAGCCGCGCAATCGCCCATGTCCGTGACTTGGGGCTCGATGATCGCGTTGGGGCCGTGGCCCAGGCTGACCCAGCCGTCGCGACGAATCACCACGGCGTGAGGGTGCAGGGATGCGTCCAGGCGTATGCGTACGGCCATGCGCCCCAGGGGCGTTGCCAGGAAGATCGGGCCTTCCGGGTCCACGTCGTCCAGGTCCGGGTTGTCCGGGGAGACCAATATCTCAGGTAGCCCTTGCTGCTCGCTCTCTGGAATCTGGGAATGCATGTAGGTGCCGCGAACCAGGGAGAGCAGGCGTAAAGGGAACTCGGGATCGTCGTCCTGATCGATTTCCAGGGGGTCCGGATCAAGTGCCTCGGGGAACCGATATAACCCGTCAGGATGAGCGAACTTCAGTCCCTCAAAGGCGACTGAGGGATGATCGGTCCGCGCGAAACCCTTGGCCCGGAAAGCGTCCAGGTCGACGCCTACGGGGACGAGGCCGATTCGCAGACACTCGTCCGGTTCCGGGAAGCGCACCGGCGGGCTCAACCGCGCTCCCAGATCACGCAGAATGTCGTAATCCGCGCGACATTCCCCCCGGGGCAAAACCGCCTGGCCCGAATAGTTCACGTAGTGATGCAGGCAGGAGCCCACGATTTCCTCGCGCTCCAGCATCAGGGCGGGCGGCAGGATCACGTCCGCGCAGCGCGCCGTGTCGTTGAAAAACGCCTCCACGCAGACCACGAAGGGCCGCTGCAAGGCCTTGGCCATGGCCAGGCTGTCCGGAACCTGATTGACCACGTTGTGCCCGTCCACCCAGACGAACTCCACCGGCGGGTCGGCCCATTCCAGTTCCCAGGCCAGGGAAGGCAACGGAAAGGAGCGCCTGGAGGTTGTCACGGGGCGCCCCGGTGAATCCGCCCGCCACGAGCCCAGATTGCGGCCCGAGGCGATGTTGAAGTACGAGCCTCCTCCGACGCGTCCGATATTGCCCGACAGCAAGCTCAAGGCATTGATAAATCGCACGTTCTGGCCGCCGTACAAATACCGCTGCACGCCCCAGCCGATCAGCGTGGCCGTGGGGCCGACGGCGTAATCGGAAGCGGCCCCGGGCAGGGGCGCATACCACTCCAGCAGCTCCTCCGCGTGACTCCGCTCCACGTCGCAACGAAGCAGCAGATCTTCGGGGTTCAGGCACATTACCAGCGCTCGAAACGCCTCCCAATCAGCACAGGCTCGGACGACGTCCTGAGAAATCCCGTCCAGCTCCATAAGCCGACGGATCAGCCAGGCCGCCAAAAAACGGTCCGTCCCGGGACGAATGCGGATCACCCGGTCGGACCATCCTTCGCTTCCATCACCGCCTGGAGAGATGGTCAGCACCCGGGTTCCTCTTTTGCGCGCCTCGCGGACCAAAAGGCCGGTATGCGGGGAGGAACGCCCCAGGTCCTTGCCCCAATTCACGATCCGGGCCGCATTGAGCAAATCCGACGGATCGTTATGCTCCAACGCCCCGAAGTCGCGGATGCAGGCCTCGATGCCCGCCTCGTCGCACAGGGAGCCGTGGATGGTGGAGGAGCCGAGAGTCGAGAAAAGGTTCAGGCTGGCCTGAGCCAGGACCCCGCGATAACCGTGGCCGCGCACGTGCAGCACGGCCTCGGGCAGGTCCGCCAAGGCGTTCAGCTTGTCGGCGATCACGTCCAAGGCCCCATCCCAGGAAACCGCCTCAAACCCCTCCTGGGCCAAACCGACGGCCTTCCCGCGACGCAGTCCTCGCTTGGGCTTCGTGCGCACCAAGGGCCGGGTGATGCGTTCCGGGGCGTCCAGTCGATCAAAACAACGAGCGCCTTTTCGGCAAATGAACCCATTGGTGAACGGATGCGCCGGGTTTGCCCGGAGAGTTCGAGCCCGGGAATCAACCAGAAACGAACAGGCGTCCGGACAGTCCAGGATACAAGCGGAAATCCGCGATGTCTCACCGTTGTTTTTCAACATTATCATGCTCCTCATGACCGGCGTCGCTTCCGCGATCTTCGGTCGCTTATTGTAATCGCGAACCGCGTTATTCCGACGGCATCCGCTATATTTCGTCACCATGGAATCGGTCAACAATCCAGACGCCATTTAACAGTAAAACGCAGGAGGGCCGGCCGATATAGACCGGCCTTCGTGTGCTTCCACGCGCAAAAACGACGCTCCAGGGCAATGCCTGACATTGCTGTTCATAGCCGGAAGGACTTTGTCCCGGCCTGACAGTCACCGCCGGTCCGGACCGGCGATGACGGTGATACGCTTCCTTGTATCGCGCAGACATTTGAAATATGGATTTACAGCACGGGCAGCAGCGTCTTGCTCCGGCTCCAGTCCAGGCTGATGGAGGAAAAGGCGCTTTGGAGATGGGTGGATTCGGTGAAAACAAGAATACTGGCGGGCCAAGAGCAGACTTGCCCCCTTTCTTTGTTTCTTGAAAATTTTTCTGATTATGAGGACGTTCGAGAAGGAATAGCGGCAATGGAAAACAATTGATGATCCTGTGGTGACCCGTTTTGCCGTACTTTTTAGAATAAGGTCAATTAGACCGTGAAAACGGAGTGAAAACGATCGATAAAATGGCTTTTTCTACAGACTCGTTCCCGGCGACTGCGTCGCCGGGAATGCGGCGCTGACTTCGTCCAGTGCCTTGTCCCGTCGCCTTGCTCCGGAACAAGGCACTGGACCCGACTGCGCGCGCCGGCTGTGACCAGGCCTTCGGCCTGCTCCCATCCGCCGTGCTCGCGGGTCAGCCCCGGCCCGTTGGGCATCAAACACCATACACATGTGTGAATATCGTGCGTATATCGCAGGCCACCAATGAAAACTTACGATTTCCAGTCCTCCAACGCTTTTGTTGAACTCTTTGAAATAGCCCCCTATACATCTGGCGTATTGGATGGTTTGTGCTTTGCAGTTAAAGACAACATCGATATCCGTGATCGATTTACATCCTATGGTAGTAAACCATGGCGTGAAGCACATCCACGAGCTGCCTACCATGCGGTTTGTGTGGAACAACTGTTGATGGCTGGAGCGCGTTGCGTCGGCAAAACAATAGCCGACGAATTTACCTATAGTCTGGACGGCGAGAGCTACTTCTACGGTACGCCAGTGAACCCACGCGCCCCGGATCGGATCCCCGGCGGATCTTCGAGTGGCTCGGCGTCGGCAGTCGCATGTGAGTTGGTAGACTTTGCGCTGGGTACCGACTGCGGCGGATCGATCCGTATTCCCGCCAGCCTTTGTGGGGTGTTCGGCATGCGGCCAAGTCTGCACCGCATCTCCGAAGCCGGAGTACTTCCTTTTGCACCAAGTGTCAGCACAGTTGGCGTATTGGCTCAAAATCTTCCTATTCTGCGCCAAACGATGCGTGTACTTCTTCGCAGCCATGACGTTGCACAACCACCAGTGAAAAATATCTATTTGGTGACGGAAGCCTTCGCGCTAGCCGACCCCGCGATCCAGAACGTCTTGTTCGAGTGCATTACGCATTTGGGTAATTTCCCTAACATCACCGTCGCCTCCATTTCTCTGCGCGACATCACAGGCTTGGACGTCAGCCTAAAATCGTGCAACGAGGATGCGCTTCGGGTACTCCAGACGGCGGAAATTGCCAACGCCATTGGAGGATGGATTCAGGAAAATCGACCCGAACAAGGATCGAACTTCCAGGCAGGATATCGTAACGTCGAACAGTTCGACCGCAGCACGATGAGCGACGCCCTGAACTTATGCGAAGCCCTCTTTTCACGGGTTGCCGCGTTCATTCAGCCGGGCGATGTTTTCTGTTACCCGACGGCACCTGTGCTTGCCCCGAAGAAGGGCACACTCACCGGCAGCAACCTTAATTCTGTACTCGATTATTACGACCGTACTATGGCCGTCACATCGTTTGCTGGTGTTGCCCGGTTACCCGAGATCACCATTCCACTGGCTCAGGTTAATGGTATTCCTGTTGGGCTTTCTATGGCAGCTGGTTACTATCAAGATGAGTTTCTACTCGACGCTAGTCTGCGCTTGTGGGGTTCGCAACCAATGATGTTAGACTTATGTTCAGCAACTACGTAATACACAGAGCCAAGATGCCCAACCAAATATTCCATCGGACACTGCGAGATAAAGCTGTGCATCGTCGGTGAATGCAAACGTTCCAGACGACTGCGTCGCCTGGATTATCGGCGCTGTCGATCGCTCCGCCCCCCATTACATTTACGTTAGACGACAGGATGATATAAATGGCGAAGGATGATCGGTACGAGAGCATCGCTCAATCTCTTATATACATCGGGTGGATACAAGACATCATGCTTCGGCGCGCACGGATGAGAGTTGTCGAAATGTTGCAATCCATGGGGGCAATGTCAGTGTTAGATGCCTGTTGTGGTGCTGGTACTTTAAGCAAATATTTAAGTCGTGCAGGGATGGATGTAACCGCTGTAGATTTATCCAAATCAATGCTCCAGATTGCACGAAACAAGTCGCATGAGGTCACATTTTGCCACGCAGATGTTACGCAACTTAAACTGGAGAATTCTGTTGACGGTTCGGTAATTGCATTGTCGCTTCACGAAATGCCAGAGCATTCTCGGGCCGCGGTATGGGAATCTATGAAAAGATGTACGCTAAATAATGGGCCGCTTGTTCTGCTTGATTACACGCCTGCGGTACATCCGTCATTAGCATCCCGGCTTGCGGAAACAATCATCTGGAAGGACGAGAAAAGTTTGGATGAAGATGACCCCGGGCATTTCCAGAATTTCCAGGAATTCATGTCAATTGGCGGCGCGAGAGGATGGCTTGTCGAAAAACGACAGCATATTGTTATGGAGGATTCGTTCTTGTTTGGAAATCTAGGGGTTTATGTTGTCAACAATGAAATAGGAAAACAGGGACAGACCACGTTAAATTCGCCTAACTGAGTGTTAAAAAAGTCTTTATCCTGCAGTCCGTTCAAAAACTCAAGTGCAAGGAGCAAAAAATGCTACCGGACACGTCCTGTGTCCGGCCCTCACGGGCTGTGGCTGCGCTACATTTTCGATTTGCCGTCCTGGCAATCGAATCAATGTCGAAGCGTATTTATTCATACATGAGAGTTTGAACTTTTTGCAGCGTCGCGGCAATTGGAAGTTTTTCAACGGACTGTCAACAGAACCTTTGATCCGTTCGGCTAGTCCGTCCGCAGGCGGACGAACCAGCTTCTGGAGACCGATGCCCTTCGTGTACGGCTCAAAGGCCACCACGTTAGGCATCAGGGGGAAACCATGTTCAACCATCAAAGCGGTAAATTTCTTTATCTCGAAGACACACGTATTTATTACGAGACCACCGGGACATTGCAGGGTCATCCGATCGTTCTTTTGCATGGCGGCCTCGGCAGTCTCGAAGACTTTTCTCCCGTCATCAACCTGATTCCGGACTCGTTTTACGTTATCGCAATGGATATGCGGGGACACGGTCGATCCCAACTCGGAACCAAGCCCCTCACTTATCAACAGCATCAGGCCGATATTCAGGCACTCATCGCGCATCTTGGCCTGAAGGAATACTCGCTTATCGGCTTCAGTGACGGAGGCATTGTCGCCTACCGAATTGCTTCAAGAAACCAGGCAGTGAAAGCACTGATTACCATCGGTTCTCAGTGGCGTATTTCTCCTCAGTATCCATCGTTTGATATTCTTGCCGGTGTTACACCGGAAATGTGGATAGAAATGTTTCCAGAGGCACCAGAAAAATACGCTGCGCTTAACCCACAAGGAGATTTCAATAAACTAGTTGAATCTTGCGTCGCTCTCTGGACTGATCTCAGTTCGGCGGGCTATCCTCAGGACTCAATTACACGTATTGAGTGCCCAACACTTATTCTTAGGGGCGATGGCGACTTCCTGCTTTCATTGTCTGAAGCGGCGGAAGCCCAAAACAAAATTTTAGGGTCATCCTTTGGCAACATTCCTTTTGCTGGTCATGCCGCCATGGAGGATGCCCCGGAAACCATCGGGAAATTAGTCTGTGAGTTTTTGCTCAACCCAAGAAAAATACAGACTGAAGCCTAACATTTCATTCAAACCGACGCCGCAAAGCGGCGGGGCATAATTCAGACGTTAGAACATCTGATTTGCAAGTACTTGAAGAATTTATGAGAACTGCCTTGGTGCTTTTTCTTGTCGGGAGCTTATTCTTTACACAAACTGCGGTGTCTGATCACCGAAACAAGGAGGGATCTCACATGATCAAAGGTCTACGCACAGTTTCGTATCCAGTTTCAGATTTGGAGGAAGGCAAAAAGTGGTATTCTCAAGTATTGGAAAGGAAGCCTTACTTTGATGAGGCCTTTTATGTAGGGTACGAGGTTGGAGGTTTTGAATTGGGGCTGATTCCAGGTGGGGAATCAGGACATCAGGGAGCGGTTGCCTACTGGGGTGTGGACAATACAGAAGAGGCGCTTAAACGTTTGCAGAAGTTGGGGGCACAGCTCAAAGATCCGGTCACAGATGTTGGCGGCGGAATCAAGGTGGCGACAGTAGTCGATCCCTTTGGCAACGTCTTTGGTATTATTGAAAATCCGCTTTTCAAGCTTGATAACGTCCGCTAGTGAGAAAATGTGCTCTAACAATTTGCTGCACGCGGAAAAATTACTCGCTGCGCTCGTAATTATCCGGTGAGCAGTGCGTTGAACCTGTATAAAGAGCGAAATTGGGATCAGGTCTTGTATTTTAATTTTTTTAAGGTGCGTTGATTCCATGGCCAGACCACTTCGGATTGAGTTTCCCGGGGCCCTCTATCACGTGACTGCTCGGGGGAATGCTCGATCAGAGATTTTTTAGGGTGACGACGACCGGTTGTTGTTTGTCTCCATCCTTGCCGATCTGGTTGAGCGGTACAACTGGATATGTCATGGTTATTGCCTTATCAGTCCGTTGAAAAACTCCCAATTGCTGCGTCGCCGCAAAAAGTTCAAACTCTCACGTATGAATAAATACGCTTCGACCTTGACCTTTTATTGCTCCTTGCACTTGGGGTTTTTGAACGGACTGCCGGATAAGGACTTTTTCAACACTCAGTTATGGGCAACCACTATCACCTCCTGATCGAGACACCGGATGGAAATCTCTCGCAGGGCATGCGGCAGCTGAACGGGATCTACACCCAGAAGTTCAACCGGAGCCACGCAAGGGCAGGGCATGTCTTTCAGGGGCGGTTCAAATCCATTGTGGTCGACAAGGAGTCCCATCTGTTGGAGTTGTGCCGCTATATCGTCCTGAATCCGGTCCGGGCCGGGATGGCGCGGCATCCCAAAGTTTACCCCTGGTCCAGTTATTGCGCCACTGCCGGGTTGAAGAAGAAATTGGACCTCCTCTCAACGGACTGGATTCTTGCCCAATTCGGGAATGACCGGAAGCAGGCGCAACTGGAGTACCAAAGGTTCGTTCTTGCGGGGATCAGCAAGGAGTCACCCTGGAAGAAGCTCGTTGGGCAATGTCTCTTGGGGGAGGAACCCTTCCTGGAAAAGCTCTTTCCATTTCTCCAGAAGAAAACCGGATTCGCCGAAATCCCAAGGGTTCAACGTTTTGCGCCGCGACCTCCACTGGAGAAGCTTTTCCCAGGAGGGCAGTCAAAGCCGCACCGAGACAAGGCCATCGCGGCAGGACACATTGAGCACGGCTACTCCCAGCAGTCTATCGCCACGCATCTCGGGCTTCATTATGCCACTGTCAGCAGGATCATCAAAAAAGAACGAAATATATTAAAAAGCAAGACCTGACCCCAATACTATTGCCATTCTTCGGTGGGAAACCTACGAAAGCATTACGGAGACGTTGGACATCCTTTCCGACCCGGAAGGATACGGCGACCTGAAAACAGGTATACTCCAGGCGCGACAAGGGAAGTTGATCGACTTCGAAGAGTTCAAAAAGGGCTTCGATGTATAGAATCAAGCTCACTGAGTTGGCGGCTCAGAAGCTACAAGGCATTGAAGCTACGGCCAGGAGTCAGATCATCAGAAAGGGTTGACCAACTGAAGGAGGCCCCAGAGCTATTAGGCAAGGCGCTATCTGGGCCATTGAAAGAATTCAGTTCAGATCTGCACGTGCGGCCGGTCAACGGTATCGGGTTGTCTACCGAATTGAAGAGACACTGGTTGTCGTGATCGTAGTTGCCGTTGAAATCCGAAAAGCTGGAGACAAAAAGGACAACTACGAGTTGATGAAAAAACTCGTTCGGACAGAAATCGCGAAAAACAACGGCTAGTGCCCGCATGAGCGGGGTGCGGCGCTGATTCAGCTAATTCCCTTCAAAAACCTCCGGCCCGCGTACGCTTTAAATCCGCGCCGCAAGGCCGGAGGTGATATGCACCTCAAATCGCGCGGCCGGGGCGGCCGCGGGCGGCACCGCTTTCTCCACCACCACGCGCCCCCCGGAAACAGCGCACATTCGCCGGGGATGCCGGATTCTCGGCGGACTACTCGTGCGATGCCGGTGGGGCATCGTTCCAGATATCCCGCGCGATTTTCCACGCGCCATCAGCCTGTCGCTTGAGCACCAGCAGGAAGTTGCCGGAAGTGTCCAAGGCCGCGCCGCCGGATTTCGGGGTATCGGACCGGATGAATGCGCCATGCAGAAACGCCCAGTCACCGCATACCTGGACATCGTCGGCATGCATGTTGATTCTGGTGTCAAAAAGCTGGAAATATTCCGCGTACAATTCCAACACCCGGTCCTTGCCAGTGATCGCCGACCGACCCGGCATCAACCAGACCGCATGGTCGTCAACAAGCCTGTTTACCGCGGCAATGTCAGCGCTGGTAAACGCGACACTGAAATCCTGGAGCACCTTTTCAATTGCCGCCTGATCGGACTGCTCCGCGCACGCCAGACCGGCACCGGACAACATAACCGCAAAAGTCACCGCCACCAACAAAACCATTCCGCAATACTTTTTCATACCAGTCCCCCCCCCTTAAAAATTCATGAATACCAACACCAGTGACAAAAATCGCTTTTCAGGCAGCATGGACGCCCGTCCGCTGGAAGCCAGCCTGAAGGAACATTTTAATCTAATAAATGTAGCGGGTTTGGGCTGGGGAAGTCAAGGCCGACTCGGTGTCGCAGTCCGGAAATAGGGCATCGTAGCAAGGCTCGATGACCCATTCGGCCCAATCGTCGGTAAGACGCAAACGCTCTGCCCCAAAGGAACCAGCGGATCGCGTACCGCGTATGCTGCATTCATCCCTTCAGCGCCGATTCGCCCAATTCCCCACGAAAACCTCCGGCCCGCTTGTGCTTCAAATCCGGGCCGCCAGCTCCCCTCTTTGTTCGTTCACCGTCAGGGCAATGATCAGGGCTGCGATGAAAAACACCAGACAGAGCAGTACGGAGAATTGCAATCCGAACCGGACCTGGAGTACGCCCAGGCCCAGGATGCCGAAGATGGCCGCCAGTTTGACGGTCATGCCCCAGAAGCCGAAAAACTCCGCCGCCTTGCCCAGGGGCGTCAGTCGGCCCACCAGGGCCCTGGCCGAGGACTGGAGCGAACCGAGTCCGAATCCGGCCATGCATCCCGCTCCAAGAAAGACCTGCTGGGGCTGCAATGAAAGTCCGGCCAGATGGTTGAGCATCAAGGTCAGTTGCGGCGTGGCGGCGATCATGGCCACTGCCGCGATCCAGAGCAGCAGGGTCAGGTTGTAGGTGCGCTTGGCCCCGATCCGGTCCTGAAGCAGGCCGAACAGGAACGCGCCTGCTGCCGCGGTGATCTGGGTCAGGACGAACATCAGCATCTGATACAGCGGCTCCCAGCGGATGATCTGGTCTCCGTAGATGAAGGCAAAGCTGATGATGATGGACAGTCCGGCCATGGCGAAAAACAGAGAGCCCAGGAACAGGCCGAGATCCCGGAACCGGCCCAGCCGGGTCAGGGTCCAGGCCACGCGGTTGAACCCGATGCGCAAATAGTCCAGCCTGGATGAAACAGGGCCATGGCCCGCGCTAGCCCGCTGAATTCGCGGTTCCCGGAGCCAGAGAAAGGTGGGAATCGCGCCCACCAGGAAGAACAGGGCCGCCAGCGGTCCCACGAAGCGCAGATTGGCGAAGTTGTCCTCCGCGATCCCGCCCAGCCCCAGGAGCACGAACCCGGTGGCCAAAAGCCCGCCCACATATCCCAGGGCCCAGCCGAACCCGGAGATCCGGCCGAGCTTTTCCGGCGGCCCCAGGCTGGGCAGGAACCCGGCGATGAAGGATTCCCCTACGGCGTAGCCGAAGTTGGAGATGATGATCAGGGTCATGGCCAGGGCGATCTGGCCAGGGGCGACGAAGTACAGGCAGGCCGTGGAAATCACGGTCAGGAGGTAGCTGGCGAACAGGAAGCGCTTTTTTACCGCGGCATGGTCCATGATCGCGCCGCAGATCGGGGCGATGAGGATCACCAGGGCGTAGCTCACGGCCAGGGAAACGCTCCAGAGCAGGTTTCCCAGGCGGTAGTCCGGGCCGTCGCCCACGATCACCCGGGTGAAGATCACCCCGAAAACCACGGTGATGATCAGCGTGGTATAGGCCTGGTTGGCCAGATCGAACATGGCCCAGCCGAAGATTTCCCGTTTGGAGGCCATGGGGCGCGCAACGGATGCGAGCGCCGCGTTTTGCGGATCAGCCATGGTCCGGGCCGTGTTCCAGCGTGATCACATCGCCGGGCTCGGGCAGGACGCCGTACACGCCCATGGCCTCGGCAAGAATGGCCCGGATGGTTCCCGCGCTTTCTTGCCGTACCCGGCGGTTGACGTGCACCAGGGCCAGATTCCGGGCCCGGACGTCACGGGCCAGCTTCAGGCAGCCAGGAACCCCGCCATGTCCTGGGGTGTCCAGCTCCAGACCATAAGCTTCGTGAACGAGCAGACCCACGCCTTGGGCCAGCTCCGCCGTGGCCGGGCTGGGCCGACCGTCCCCGCTGTAAACCACCGATTGTCCGTCCCGATCCAGCCGCACGGCCAGACACGGCGTCACGGCACTGTGATCACCCAGCGCGAAACTCCACCGCGCCCCGGCGACATGGATCACCTCGCCGGGAACCGCTTCAAAAAAAAGCAAAGGAAAGTTGAGGCGTGGCCGGAATCCTGGGTAGGCCAACTCAAAGGCGGCCCATACCTTTTCCTCAACCCCGGCCTGACCGACGATGGTCAGGGGCAGGGTCCGTCCCTCTTCCCAGAAACGCAGCAAGAGCAGCGGCAGGCCCAGAAAATGGTCTCCATGAAAATGAGAGATCCAGACGGCGTCGAGGGCGGAACATGTCCGCGCGTCATCCGGAGCATGGCGGTAGTAGGCCGCCGGGGCCGTGAACCCGCAATCCAGCAGCACATGCGCATCGCCGTCCGGATCGGGAAAGGAAACCAGCAGGGAGGTGTTTGGGTAGTGCTCGTCAAATGCCTCGCCGACGCCGAGAAAACAGATCCGCATCAGTGCTCCGGGTTGCAGGTTGTGGGGCGGTTCGTTTTCATGACGGTCATTCCGTGATGCCCAAACGTTTCAGCTTCTTGCGCAGCCCCTCGCGGCTTATGCCCAGCACTTTGGCGGCCTGGGTCTTGTTGCCTTGCGTGGAGCGCAAGGCGTTCAGGATGAGCATTTTTTCGGTTGCGAGCAAACTCCCGGGGACCGTGACAATGGGGGGAACCGAACCAGGTTCGCGGGAAGGAATGCAAGTCGATCCGGCCGGTTCGGAAGCTGCAGGCGGCTCGGCCGATTCGGACGATATCGAGGGACGAGCCCGGACGTGGCCCAGGTCCAAAGCGACGCTCGTGGTCGCCGCTGGTTCACGCTCCTGATTGCCGCGAATTCCGGGCGATAAATCCTCGAAGTGTATTTCACCGACAAAGGACAGCGCCACCAGGCGTTCCATCTCGTTGCTCAGCTCACGAACATTTCCCGGCCAATCGTAACTCGCCAGAGCCTCCAGGGCGGACTTGGCCAAGCGCGGCTGATCCCGGCCCATGCTCCGGGAGTGCAGATCCAGAAAGTGCCGCATGAGCGGCACGATGTCTTCCCGGCGCTCGCGCAGTGGTGGCAGGTGCAGCGACATCACGTTCAGCCGGAAGAACAGATCCCCGCGAAACGCGCCGCTCTGGACGGCCAGGGTCATGTCCTTGTTCGTGGCGGCAAGGATCCGGACATCCAGTTGCAGAACCCGCGTGCCGCCCACCCGTGTCAGTTCCCGCTCTTCCAGAACGCGGAGCAGCTTGCCCTGGCAGGACAAGGGCATGTCCGCGATTTCATCCAGCAGCAGGGTTCCGCCCTGGGCCTGCTCCAGCAGGCCGCGGTGCATCAGCACCCCGGTGGCCACGCCCTTCTCGATGCCGAACAGTTCCCGCTCGAACAGGGTTTCCGGCACGGCCGAGCAGTTCAGGGCAATGAACGGACCAGCCTTGCGCGGGGAATTGTAATGAAGGGCCTTGGCCAGCAGTTCCTTGCCAGTGCCGGTTTCGCCGGTGATCAGGACGCTGATGGAGGTGTCCGCGATGCGCTCCACCTGACCCAGAACAGCCCGCATGGGCGGGCTTTGACCCACGATCCTTTTGGCGGAATACCGCTCAACCAGGCCCTGTTTCAGCCCCTGGTTCTCCCGCAGTAGCCGCCGCCTGGCCTCACGCAGTTCGTCGCCAACCCGCCGCAGCTCCGTGACCATCCCTTCCAGTCGGTACTCCCGGGCCTCCACCTTGACCAGCATCAGGCCGAAGGACTCGGCCAGCTTGGCCAATGGCGAAGGATACTCCGCGTTCCGGGTCATCTCGAACAGCTCCCCGGCCCGGTCATACCGCCCCCAGGCCAAATCGTTGCAGATATGCTCCATGATGGTCAGAAGCTGCTCCAGCCGCGGAGAAAGCGATTCGTGGTCGTCTTCGGTGGTGTTCATGCCTTTATCCCGTTGAAAAGAAAGATTCTCAATGCCAAGCGTCAATCATCGACGAATAACATAATATAGGTGTTTCCGGAAAGATGGTAGTGCAGGACGTCGCGGGCCGTCTTGGCCAACAGGAACAGCCCGGTCGCGACAGTTTCGCTTCGTTGGCGCGGGAGGGGTGGACGGGTGGCGGGCAATGATCCACGACTTCGACCCGTGAACCGCAGATAATTTCCACGAACATCCCGTCATCCCTGCGCTGAATGTCGAAGGGGCAGGCCTCGTCCCCGTCCGCGAAGTGCTCGCAGAAATGACCAACGTCTCCTCGCAGGCCAGGCGCAGGCGATGGAAGATTCCGTCGCTCATCCTGAATTCGTGTCGAATATCCTCCAACGTGGCCAGCAGCCTGGGCTTTTCCTCCGATCACGGCGCAAGTCGGAAGGTTTTGCGGGGCTTTGGAAAGAGGACCGATTTCTCTGTGCCCTCCAAGTATTCGAGCAACAGGAGACAAGCCACCGAAGAATCGAATCACCAACCACGAATATTACGCACTGCACGGGCAAAGAGACGAGACGACATTTTTCCAAGTATTGCTTCGCCGCTTTTGAGCTCCACGTACCATGCGTGGTCATCATCCTTGCCAGAGCGGGTGTATGACCAATGAAAAAAGGGCATCAACTCCATCATGTTTTTG
Source organism: Desulfonatronum sp. SC1 (assembly GCF_003046795.1). NCBI lineage: Bacteria > Pseudomonadati > Thermodesulfobacteriota > Desulfovibrionia > Desulfovibrionales > Desulfonatronaceae > Desulfonatronum > Desulfonatronum sp. SC1. Next base: position 27,522 of record NZ_PZKN01000039.1, read on the forward strand.
CATGGTGAGCGAGAAAGCTCCAGCAATTCGTCCTTACTCGGAGGCCTCCAGTCGGAGTGACCTCCCAAAGAACGGCTAAGAGCATAGTCAATGGCCTCATTAAAATCCCTTGCAACACCCGGATCTTTTTGCCACATTTTGCCTGAGTAGTTGTCCGTTACGGTCCCGTTCCCGTTGTCCACGCACGGTTCGGCAAAGGCCGTGCCTGCCATGAACAGCATGGCCATGCAGAGCATGAAGGCCAGGGCCATGGTTCCGAAATAGTTTTGCATTTTCCGCATAACGTTCCTCCCATGGTTAAATTGTGATGTATGTTATTCTGAATTATTGCACGAACCATACCATGAGAAAAATTTTATAATTCTATAATGTTGCAGAAAGTGCCAACCGGATCAGGTCTCATTTCTTGCGCCAATTTCATTGGCATTGCCGCCATTGTTGGCGGAATCGACTGGTGCGGTCTGGTTTGCAACGACGAGGGCGGTCAGGCCGCTGCTGAACAAGGTCTGGACCGCGGCTGAGAACGGAGTCATGACGGTCAGCAGGGCGTAGCCCACTAGGATCGCGGGCTCCACCGGAAGGCCCAGGGGGTCGCAGATGATGGGCAGAAGCAGAACATGGGACATGGCCAGGGCCCCGGTGGCGGCCACGGCGCTGAGGGCCGCGCCGAAGACGATGAACGCGTACTGGGCAAGCGTGAACTCCACCTGGAAGACCTGGCCGATAAATATGGGAACCAGGCAGAAGAAGATGGTGAACCCGCAATGACAGGCCATTAAAAACAGAGGGAAGGCGGCCATGGCCTGGTCCTGATCGAGTCCGGGCGGCTGGCCGGGGTGCCTGCCGGCAGGCCCACGCAGCGCGTCCATGCCCAGAGGCATGGCCACGACGCTGCTCCGGGTGGAAAAGGCCAGCAGGGTCATGGGCAGAAATCGGTTGACCAGGGTCTTGAAGGGTTGGTGCAGCCTGAATCGCAACGCGGCCACGCCGAATATCAGAGGCGGGATCAGAGCCAGGGTCATCAGGCCAGTCAGCCGGAAAATCGAGCCAAGCATCTCCATGCCCATGCGGGCCGTGAAGTCCAGTGTCAGCAGATACAGGGCCGCTGGCAGCAGATACAGGGAGGCCCGGACCATTCCGGTGAACACGCCCTGCA
>NZ_PZKN01000040.1 GCF_003046795.1 Desulfonatronum sp. SC1
ACAATGCAGCAGATGCGCACACTCCATTCATGTCTTTGTTGGAATGCCGGGGCACGAAAAGCGACCCGCAAGCTTGAGGAACCAAGCGACGCCCAGGCCCAGATACTGAAGGCCATGGGCTACGGAGTGAGCAGTGGGGTCTTACAGGAATTGGCGACTTAACACACCGAAATCACTTGCGTTTTCAAAAAAAATGACGTTCAATCTGTTAAACTCCTGTCAGAGTTGCGAGACAGTCTATCGTTAAGGTATGGCTGTCTGAAAGACTGAAGGCAGAGCTAGTCGGTACTGGCAAGATGCCTGCACCACCCACTTCACAAACGGAATTTCAGTAACAGCCATAGCCCTAACTTGCTGTCGCGCTGATTACTGAGGCCACCCGGCCTTCTTCTCCCAGCACTTTCCAGACAAAAATATTCTTGGCGATTTCGTCGTCCAGGGCCAGTTCGGTTTGCTCGTACTTGATGCAGAAGGCCGGGGTTTTGCGGTGGACCGTTACCACTGTTCCGGGGTTCAGGCCCAGGGAGATGAGTTGTTGCAGGTTGGAGTGGCTGCCGGGCTTGATGTAGGTGATGGTGCCTTTCTCGCCGGGCTGCAGTTCGTTCAGCCCGACCACCGTGTTGCTGATGGTCCGCTGTCCGGCATGGCAACACGGGCCCTTGGGGATGGGCTTGCCGTCCGGGCAGACCTCGGGGTGGCCCAGCAAGGTACAGATGGACTCTTCCACCTCGGGCAGCAGGGCGTGCTCCACCTCGCAGGCGATTTTCTCCATCTCCGCATTTTTGAGCTTCAGGATGCTTTTGAGCAGCACCTCGGCCAAGCGGTGCCGACGCATGATTTTCTCGGCGTGGGCCTTGCCTTCCCGTGAAAACAGGATTTTGCCCTCGCTGGAAACGAGCAGGCCTTGGCGTTCCAGTTCGGTGACGTCCTCGTCCGAGAACTCCACGCAACAGTGCTTTCTGACGTCATCCAGAGCATACTTCCCGCATTCGCCGGCGCAGAGGACGGCTTCCAGAATTTCTTCGTGTTTGTGTTCCATAATTCATGATCCTTGTGATCGAAGACGTTACGTGAAGGTGATCCCGGCCAGGCGGCAGAGGTGGTTCAGCAGGCTGGCCAGGATGATGGCGTAGACCGTGACCGTAGCCAGGATCAAGACCCCGGCCCGTGCGCCGCGCTCCTTGAACAGCACGATGGTCGCGTTGATGCAGGGGGCCAGGAAGGTCATCAGCACGAGATTGACCACGATCTGCAGGTTCGTGAACAGGGGGGTGAGATGCTCCAGTTCGGCCACGCCGCTTTCCCGGCGGATCATGGTCTTGATGAACACCTGGACGCTCTGTTCGGGCAAGCCCATGACCATGTTGATCACCGGTCCCAGGGCGGCTTCCAGGGCGCTCAGGCCGCCCACGCGCTGGAAGAGAAAGATGAACATCGAGGCCAGGACAAAGACCGGCAGGGCCTCCTTGATGAAAAACCAGGTTTTCCTGGAGGCCATTTTGATCACGGCCCAGGGCTTGGGCAGGCGCATGGTCGGGATTTCCAGGATCAACTGGGAGCGCTGTCCGGGAATGACCTTGTTCGCCAGCCAACCGGCCAGGAGCAGTTGGGAAAAGATCAGTCCGTAGACCGTGATGGAGGCCGAGACGGGCATCTTGGCCAGAATGACCATCATCACCGCCAACAGCGGAGCGCAGGGCAGACAGAGGAAGACCAGGAACGAGGCGATGTTCTTTTCCTTGGTCGTGCTGAGCACCCGGGTGGTCAGGATGGACATGGTCACGCAGGAAAAGCCCATGACCAGGGGGATCACGCCCTTGCCGTTCAGGCCGATCAAGCGGAAGACCCGGTCCAGAAGCAGGGAAAGGCGAGCCAGATACCCGGAGTCCTGAAGCGCGCCAAAGGCGATGTAAAAGCAGAAGATCACCGGCATGACCAGCCCCAGGGCCAGAAAAATCCCCGTGGGGAAGACGCCGAAGTCCGGGTCCATGAGCATGTCCCGGAGCAGGGCGCTGGGAATGAAGTCGATCAGGGCAGTGAGCAGCGGGATCAGGTGGGGCTCGAAGAGTTCGTCGTGAATCGTGTCCACCAGGAACGTGGCCCCGAAGGCTCCGATGAAATAGTACAGGAGCACGAGAATTCCCAGGGCAATGGGGATACCCGTGGAAAGTTGGGTGCACCAGTCGCCGAAGGAGAGAATCAATGAACTCTTGGAGGGCGGCTCGACCTTCTGGACCTGTTCGGCAATCCTGGCGGCCTCGGCCTGGTAGAGGTTGCTCAGTTCGATATCCACGGCAATGGGGCTTTCCCGACGGGTTTCCGCGGCCAGCCGACGGAGCTGGTCCAGCATCCCGGCACCGTATTTGTCCAGGATGTAGCGCTCCACGGCCGGATCCTCGGTGAGCAGAAGAATGCCCAAGGCACGGGAGGAGAACGTGCCCGAAGGCATGAGTTTCTCCACCACGGCAAGAAATTGATTCACCCGCGCAGAGTAGGCCGCAACAGGCTTCGCCGGACGAACGTCGTCCAGGGCCCGGGCCAGTTCGCGAACCCCGATCCCTTCCCGGGCGATGGTGGTCATCACGCGGATGCCCAGCTTTTCCGAGAGCTTGGCGAAGTCGATTTCAATGCCCCGTGACGCGGCCTCGTCGACCATGTTCACCACCAGCAACATGGGCAGCCCGTATTCCGCGAACTGCAGGGCGATGGCGATGGTCCGCTTCAGGTTCTTGGCGTCGGCCACCAGAAGGATGCGCAGATCCTCGCCGGGGATTTCCGGGGACAGCAGAATGTCCCGGGAGGCCCGTTCATCCTCGTTGGTGGAGAACAGGGAATGGATGCCCGGAGTGTCCAGGGCAACCCCGTCCCGCCCCTTGAGGCGTCCACGGGGAATGGAGACCGCGATGCCGGGAATCGCGACCTCGGTGCAGTCGGAAGCCGTTAGCCGGTCGTACAAGGTGCTCTTGCCGACTTTCATCGTGCCGATGAACACGTAATGGGCGCTGGGTTCTTTGTCGGCGTCGGAGCGGCAGGTGTCGCAGTGTTCGCAGGTGGTCATGGTCGTCTCATGGTGGTCTCGCAATGGTCGGTCATATGGAGGGCGGAAGAGGGGAGCCACCCGTTCGCTTGGGTCGTCGAGTTCCTTCCCAAGCTTTCCGAAGTCCGTCAAGCATCCGGGCTTCAAGAGGGTTCAAAAGTCGGCCCGTGCTTTGTTGGATATTTTCGGCGATTGATTTTTTTCGGGTCTGCTGTCAGGCTGACTGAGAGTTGACCCCATCACGGACGGACCCATAGTGACGAGTCTGTCCGTCAAACCAAGGAGGGAACATCATGAAAAAGACCACTCTCATTACCAGCTTGGCTCTGGGCGGGATTTTGTTGTTCGCCGGCACGGCTGCCGTTTCTTACGAAGCCCTGGACGGGGAAAAGCTCTACCAGGAGCGGTGTTCCCAGTGTCACGGTTTGGGACGGGTGGATCGGGCCACCAAGGACCTGGCTGCTTGGGAAACCACGGTGGACCGGATGATCGGCAAGCGTGCCGGATTGCTCAACGCCGAGGAGCGAGACGCCGTGGTGGAATATCTGGCCAACCGGTAGGACGATTTCGTGAACAAGGATGCCGCAAGAACGGCCGTTATCGCCTTGGCGATGGCGGTCGTGCTTTTTTGGGCGATGGCTTGTCCTGGTTTTGCGTTGGACCAGAGCGATCTGGAACGCCTGCTGGCCACCGGAGCCTGTCCGGGGTGCGACCTCAGTCGGGCCGACCTGAGCAAGACCGATCTGACCAAGGCTGATTTGTGGGGCGCGGATTTGCGGTTCGCGAATTTGGCGGAAGCCAACCTGCTCGAAGCGGATCTCCGCGAAGCCGACTTGCACGGAGCCGACCTGTTCATGGCCAACCTGATCCGGGTCGATCTCAAGGCCGCCGACCTGTCCAGCGCGGACGCCACCGGGGCCAATCTGTACAGGGCCATGCTTGCCGGAGCGGACTTGACCGAGACCGTCTTGTTCAAGGCCAACCTGAACAGGGCGAATCTGAAGAACGCACGCCTGGACCATGCCAACCTGTTCCTGGCGGACTTGAGCCGAGCCGATCTGAAAGGGGCCGATATCAATGGCGCGGATTGGAACGGGGCAAATCTGGACGGGGCCGTGTGGATCGATGGCCGCGTGTGCGGAGCTGGTTCCAGGGGCATGTGCCGATAATGGCATTATAGAGATGATTTTCGCGAAACCCGGATTGACTTTATCGAGTTTGCAATACATGTATACTCAAAAGGAGGCATGATCATGCTGCAACAAATGGGGCTGCGGTTGCCGGTGGACGTGATCGCCAGGCTGGACAATCTGGCCAAAGAAACTGGCAGGTCAAAGACGTATTATGCCCGCGAAGCAATCCTTGAGTACCTGGATGATATGGAAGACCAGTATCTAGCGGAAAAACGTCTGGAGGACATCCGGGCAGGCCGAAGCACGGTCTATTCACTGGAAGAAGTAGAGGCGGAATTTGGGCTGGTCGATCAAGATTGATAAACCTGCCAAGAAAGAACTGGCCAAGCTGGGGAGCAACGCGGCGAAGGACATCCTGAAGTTCCTCCGAAAGCGCATTGTCACTGATGAAGACCCCAGACGCCTTGGTGATCCGCTGCGAAAAGACCTATCTGGTCTCTGGAAATATCGAGTTGGTGCATATCGAGTGATCGCCGATATCCAGGATGATGTGTTCCTCGTCCTGGTGGTCAGGGTTGCTCACAGGAAGAAAGCCTACGGCGGGCATTGACCTCGACAACGGCCCGCGGGTAACAACCACGTCACCTTTCTGGGCTTGGAGTCCCGGTTCCAGAGGCGGATGTAGGTTGGACTGAGTAAAGAGCATGCTCTGGAACCGGGTCGGGGTGCTTCCTTCCCCTCTGCGTCCTGATGATCAATGACCGTGGTGGCCCGCCGGAGCCGGAGCGCCGCCCCATTCCTCCAGCCATTCCCGCATCTGGTCGATCTCCCGGCTTTGGGCTGCGACGATTTCTTCGGCCAGAGTCCGTACTTCGGCGTGCTCGGCCAGATTTTTGTCCAGAACATCACGAGCCATCTGCACGGCGGCGAGGTGGTGTTCAATCATGTCCTCAAGGAAGACGATGTCCGCTTCCTCCGCGGACAAGCCGTCGATGTCCCGCATCATGGGCTGATAGGCCGCCTGTGTGGCCGCGTCGGGATACCACTGCTTGATCCACTGGCGCATCTTGGCGATTTCCTCGGCCTGCGTGTCCATCACTTCCTTGGCGAAGTCGCGTAGTTCCTGGCGTTCGGTGACGGCCAGGATCTGCTTGGCGCTGTCCACGGCCTCCTGATGGTGAGGGATCATTTCCACGAGAAATTCCAACTCGCTGCCCACTTGATGTTGATGTCCATGCTCCGCCGCATCCGCCGCGACCTGTGAACCGGCCATAAACAGCAGGCTCAACACCGTAAGGGGCATCCAGAACGTCATGAGACTTCGTGCTTTCATTTTCGCTTCTCCTTGTCGTGTTAAACATCATTAATGCCGTTCCCGCCCCGCGAACCGAACGAAAGAACCGGCGATATCGATCCGGAATGCGGGACGGGAGCCGTTCATACGCTTACTTCTTTATTCTTGTGTCGCGGATGAATCCTCCAGAAGCCCTTCCATCATGACCTGCATCATTTCCATTTTGTCGTGCATCATCTTGCAGCATTTCATCATGCCCGCCCCCATCATTCCGTTGCCTTCTCCTTTCTTCTCGTGTCCGGACATCATCGGACACTTGGGCATGTCTTTCATCATCGCCATGCCTTTTTTCATATCTCCCATCTGCGCCTTCATCAGTTCCCGGCGTTCTTGAGGGGCGGTGGCGGCCTTGATTTTTTCCATCCTGGCCTTCATGCCCTGCATATGCCCCTGCATCATTTCCATTCGTTCATTCAACCCCTGTTCGGTCGCTTCGAATTCGGCGGCATCGACAGGCGCTTCCGGTGCTCCGTGGTCGGTGTGGGAATCGTGAGCCGTCTGCGCCGTGGCAAACGTGCCGAGGAAAAGCAACATACAACACGCGATCACTCCAAATGCATTCTTCATGATGTCCTCCATGTGGTTTAGGTTGCGGGCGGTGCGCAACGACACGCACCGCCCCTTGAAAATGGTCGACTACGGTTTGATGTAGTATTGTCTGGACTTGTTGGCCACGCTGTGGATGTCATCCAGGGTGTGGCAGTTCTGGCAGCGCAGTTGGAGCAAAAAGCTGGCCCCGGCCCGGTGCTTGTCCGGGCTGGTCAGGTGTTGCAGGCTGACTTGGCCGGGCAGGTACAGGGCGGACTTCAGCGGCTCGATCCCGGCCCAGTCCACGGACGCCACGTCGTCCACCATGATCGCCTCGATGTCCGCCTTGGATTCCTGGTTGCCCAGGGTGTACGGGAAGGAAATGTGGTGCCACAGCCTTCCGGCGGAAATGTCATGCACGGCAAAGGCCATGTTGTAGACGGTCTTGTCCAGCAGGCCGGCCAGATCCACGTCGTCCACCAGCTCGAAGCCGGTGCTCAGGTCGCGGTACAGGGTGAGGTTCCAGATATTGTTCGCATAGTCGAACTCTCGTTCCGATGCGATGTCGTGCTGGCTTGAGTCATAGATGAAGCCGACGCTGCGGGTGACCAGCGCGCCGGGCTCCATCTTGGCGACGATGTCGTCCAGCATGGCGGTGGCCTCTTCCGGAGTGCGCACGCCGAGCTGGTCGGCCCAGTATTCTTCCCAACCGGGGCGGAAGTTCGGGCGTTCCATGTCGTTGGCCAGGAAGAGCAGATAAAGCACGTCCACGGCATTGGTTTTGTCCACCGGGTCGAAATCCAGATCCTGGTAGATGACCTTCAAGGGCATAAAGTCCAGGCTGGTAATGGCCGCGAGCTGTTCCCTGCTCTTGATCAGTCTGCCCGCTTCATCGGCCAGAAAATAGTTGCCAAAGGACACCTTGTTCGGGTTGAACACGAAGCGCGGTAGTCCGGCCCCGTTCCACTCGCCAATGTGCAGGGGCTGATCTTCGCGTTGCCGGTCCCCGCGTTCCCGGACCCAGTTGGTCGGCGGCGAGCCCAGGGAGTCGCGCTTGCGTCCGTTGTACACGGTTCCGAACTTGCCCTTGCTGATGTAAGTGTCCTCGGCATATCCCATGGGCCCGCTCCGGCCTCCGCGCCAGTGCCACATGTCCAGACCGAAGGCGTCCACGTCCGCGTCCGTCTCGGCCAAAACGTAATGCCGGGAGTCGCCAAGGGTTTCGGGCATGCTTCGCAAGTCCACGTGGCAGGCCGCGTAGCATCCGGTATTGGCGAAGCCCTTGATGGGGCGGCGCGGGTCTTCGAACATGATGCTCAGCCGGTCCTCGTCAATAGCCTGTTCCCCGCGCAGACGCTCCCATTTTTCGCCGTCATACCCCACCAGGTCGTGAAACTGGCCTGCGAATTCCTTGGAACTTTCCCAGCGGAAGTTCAGGGCGATACGCTGCTGGTCCATGGCCGCCCGGACCTCCACGCCGAGTACCGGTGCATCCGGGTCGGTGATCACGGCCCGGTCGCCGACCATGTGCTTATGGGGATCTTCGCACCCGGAAAGAACTCCGACAAGAAATATACTGGCCAAAACGGTCATTATCTTTTTCATGGAAGTCATGGATAAAGCCTCCTCATTGGTGTTGATCATCCATCCGCCAATACGGTCCAACTGCCGCCGCGCCATCAAGGCCGAACAGAGGCCTGTCATCCTCTGGCCACGCTTTCTTCGGGCAAGGAAACGGCCATGGCCCCCGGTTCATCAGCAGGCGTCGGTGCGGCCTTGGGCTTCTCGGCTTCCGCGTGCCGGGGCGCTTGATCCAGGGAGAGAAACCGCTCTCCGAACATGTACAGCAGGATCGCGGCGGCCATTGTCCCGACCATCAGTCCCCACTCGGCGGGAGTGCTGGTATAGGCGGCCGTGGTCCCATCAATGGATTGGCGGAGCTGTCCGGCAAGCACGAAAATATGCTTGTCCACGTACATGCCGATCAGCACCAGCAGCCCGGCCAGTTCAATGGCGCTGCTTTTGCGCTTGGTGCGGGTCAGCAGCAACAGAAAGGGGACAAGGATGCCCACGCCCAGAAAGAGCACCCAGAACTGGAAGCCGTAAGGTGAGGCAATGATGAAAAACGTGTCCGGAACCTTGACGTAGACCGAGGCGATCAGCCGCCATACGGTGAACACCAGCCCGATGCCCAGGAGAACGGTCAGGATTGTCCCCAGCTCCCGGAGGGCTTGCTGCAGGTCCTCGCCCATGGGCTTGCCTTTCAGGGAGTAGGTCAGGATGGTCATGAAAATCATGGCCGCGATTCCGGAAATAACCGCTGAAAAAACGAACCAGACCGGTGTGCCGCTGCCGAACCACAGAGTGCGATCCAGAATAACCGAGAATATGCCGCCCAGGATGCTTGTGGCCACCACCGCGGCGATCAGCGTGATCACGGAAAAGGTGTAGGCCATGCGCGCGTAACCCTTGTGGATGGCCCAGAATTCCGAGAGCAGCAGAACGAGATAGATGCCGTAGACCGTGCCCATCCACCACAGCGGGGAACTCAGGCTGGGGTAGAGGATGAAGTGGTGCATCCTGGTGAATTGTCCCAGGTCCATGGCCAGCATGGCCAGGGCCGGGACCAGAAAGGACACGGCCAGAAAGTGGGCCCGCTTCTGGAGCAGTTGAAAGCGCTTGATGTTCAGCAGTTCAAAGAAGTTGGCGGTCAGGCAAAGTCCGCTGGCGGCCAGGGCCAGAAAGACGTACCCGGCAATGATCACGTTCCAGGGCACTTGGTCCGAGGAGCCAAAGACCTCCTGGCCCTTGAGCTGGATTTGCACGGCGCTGAATACGCCCAGGGCCAGCAGCGCCAGGCATGCGAAGAACAACAGGTAAATCAGCGCGCTTTTGCGCGGTTGCGTTTCCGTGTTGGGCATGGCCTAGACCCTCCTTTCGGTTTTGGGCAGTCCGTAAAAAATCTGTGGGCGAGTCAATTTTTCCGGCAGCAGTTGGATGCCCTTGCGCTCGAAAATCACCCTGGAAACATCGCTGCGCGGGTCGTTCAGGTCGCCGAAATAGCGAGCGTCCGCCGGACAGGCCTCGGTGCAGGCCGTGGTGATGTTCCCGGCATCGATTCTGTGCTGGCAGAAGGTGCACTTCAGGACCACGCCGCCCGGATAGCTCCCGCCGGCCGGGTGCGCTCTGCCATGCGAGAAGGGAGGCTGTTTGTTGAAGTGTCGGACCTGGTACGGGCAGGCTTGCATGCAATACTTGCAGCCGATGCACCGCTCCAGGTCCTGAACCACGATCCCGTCGGCCCGCTTGTAGGTGGCCTGCACCGGACAGACCGGAACGCAGGCCGGGTCCTCGCAGTGCATGCACTGCATGGGCTGGAAATGGGTGTCCAGGTAGGCGGCCCGTGGCTTCTCCATGGCCATCACGTCGATGTATCCGATGCCTCGCGGGGTGTTGTTCTCCCGGATGCAGGCCACGGTGCAGGCGTTGCACCCCACGCATTTCTCCAGGTCGATGAACATGCCGTAGCGCGGGGTGTCGCCGGTTTTGAGAATCGCGGGCAAGGGCACTTGCACTCCGGCTTGAAGCACCGCCAGGGGCGTCAAGCCGACAGCGCCGGAGACCCCCACGACTCCAGCCAGACGAATGAAATTCCTGCGGGAAAAATCCATATGATCCCTCCTCGTTGGGGTTGAGAATAGAAGTGTCGTCAGAGTCAGGGCAAGCTGATGTTGGGTTGGGTGTTGCCTCGCCGAAGAGGGATCAAGGCATGCGGAATAATAAGCTGGTCAGGTCTGGGTAGATCTGGCTCGTGCCGGGAAGAGAGATTCAGCAAAGCAGTTTCACGCTGAAGTCCCGGCTGAGCAAGCTTGGAGAATCCGCCGCCTTGGCAAAGGAATCAGGCGTGTTCAGGGGGGAAGCCGGCGGGACTCATGAATCCGTCGGGTGGGTACAAGGACGGTACGGAAGTATAAGTGCAGGAATGCGAGGAGAAAAAGACGATCGCGGCTACGTGGGACGTGCAAAAAGACAAGCAGTGTGGACACGCACAGAGTCCGGTCGCGCAGGGGGCAGGGGGCGTGTCCGGGCCAGGGAGGGAGTAAAATAAGGAATCGGACGAGTCTGGATGGCCAAAGTCCATGGCAATGCAATCGAATCCGCTTACGGCAACCAACATTCCGAGCAGAACGACGAGTGTCAGGATTTTTCTTTGGATCATTGACATAGGAAAATGCTAAGTTTGTGAAAAGGGATTGTCAAATAAAAGTTCAAAATCCATGTTTTTTGACATGCGGACATCGGCGCGGTAGATTGGATTAATGTGTGCGCTGCTTGTAAGAGGGCTAGTTTTGGCCGTTCTGCTGACGACCTCTTTTGCCGCAAGTGGGGCAGGGGCTGTTGTTTCGGCGTTGCTTCACCCTGCTGACGTGGACTCCTGCTGCATGCCGTTCAGCCCTGATGTCAGCCCTGATGAGCCCGCGAACCCAACCCCATGCACGGAGCAGGGGTGTCTCTGCCTTTTTTGCCTGAAACTGCTCACGTCCTTCCTTCCCGAGGCCACCCTTGGTCTTCCCTCGACAATCACCTTCGCCCGCCCACCCTTTGCGCGCCCTCCTTCGGACTTGGTCCGTCGTATCGACTTCCCTCCCGAACTTTCCTGATCTTGTTTGCTCGTAACTGCTCAGCACATTTTGTGTCCGCTCTTGCTCCGGCAATCGGGGTCGGTGCTTCGCTCTCGGATTCGGAATCGAAACAGGAATTTTGAACGCATCCCCGCGTTTTGACCCCGATCCCGATTCCGACCCCGGCAACGGCATTACTCCGTGCTGCGTGTTGAAAAAAATATTTGGCAACAGTCCCAAAAAAACACCAATTGCCGCGTTGCTGCGATTGGGAGTTTTTTACTGACTGCTATGGGAGGTCAATCCGCATGGCTTCTACGGATAGCATGAGTAATCCAGGCTGGAATATTCTCTTTCTGGCTTGGCTGCTGACCATTGCGTCCGCACTGACGAGCATTTTCTTCAGTGCCGTGATGCAACTGCCCCCGTGCGTTCTCTGCTGGTACCAGCGCATCTTTCTCTTTCCCTTGGCGTTCATATTCACCACGGGTCTCTTTTTCTGCGACAAGAGCGTGGTGCGCTACGCCCTGCCTCTGGCAGGCGCGGGCTGGCTCGTGGCCCTGTACCAAAATCTGCTTATTTACGGGATAGTCCCGGAGAGCATCAAGCCGTGCAGTCAGGGGGTCTCCTGCACGGAGAGTGATTTCAACATCCTCGGTTTTCTGACGATTCCGATGCTCTCATTCATGGCTTTCACGATCATTCTGGTGCTACTGTACACCTTCAATAGGAGATTTTCACAATGAGGAAACAATATCTCGTTGCCGCCGCCGGACTGCTCCTGGGTCTGCTCTTCATCATCGCAACCCATGTCTACCAGACGCAGCAAGCGCAGAAGCTGGACTTTCTGGCCCGGGAAGACGCCGAAGTCTTTGTCCGGCCTCACTCTCCCAGCCTGGGCAGCCAGGACGCCCGGGTCACCCTGGTGGAATTCATGGACCCGGCCTGCGAGACATGCGCCGCATTTTCCCCCTTCGTGAAGAAACTGATGGACGACAATCCCGGCAAAATCAGGCTGGTTTTGCGATACGCTCCGTTCCACGACGGGGCCGATGATTTCGTGCGCATCCTCGAAGCAGCGGGCAATCAGGGCAAATATTGGGAAACGCTGGACATCATGTATCAAAGCCAGGGCCACTGGGCCAGCCACCAGAACCCGCAACCGCATCTGCTTTGGGACTTCGTGGCCATGGCCGAAGTGGACCTGGACATGGTCAGAAACGACATGAACGAAGCAAGAATCCAGCGCATCCTGGAGCAGGACATTGCCGACGCCAGGGCGCTCAACGTCACCAAAACCCCGGGCTTTTTCGTCAACGGCAAGCCCTTGACGACCTTCGGCTTCAAGCAGTTGCAGCAACTGGTGGAGTCGGAAATCGCGCGGATGTACCCACAGTGAGCCGAAGCTGAACTGTGAAGAGTCGTGAAAGCTCCCGTGCCACCGAGCGACAAATTCGGTGGTACGGGAAACGCATCCGTTCTCCAGATACGTGGGTTGAGTCGGCAAAAGGAAGAAATTGACGAGAGGTCGACAATACTGCAAGAGGCGGCGATGAAGGGTTTGCCTGACTTCGAGCATGCAGAGATTAGGGAGGTCCCATGTCACGTCATATTTATGTTTCGAGTTTTTTGCTGCCCGGCCTCTTTTGCTTGTGGCTCCTCGGCCTCGCTGGCTCGGGCATGGCTCAGGTTGGTTTTTCGCCGCCGGACGAACTGGAAGCGACCATGTTCCGTCTGATGGACAAATGGCAGGTGCATGGAACATCCGTCGCCTTGGTGGAGGACGGGAAGGTGGTTTGGGAGGACGGGTACGGGTGGGCGGACATGGAGGCGTGGCTTCCGGCCCTGCCGGATACGGTCTTTCAGGCGGCCTCCATTTCCAAGGCCGTGAGCGCGGCGCTGGTCTTGCGGTTGGTCCAGGACGGGCTGTTGGATTTGGATAAACCGGTTTCCCGGTACGTGACTCGCTGGCGACTCCCGGAATCGGAGTTCGACCTTGACGGGGTGACGCTACGCCGGATTCTCAGCCATACCGCCGGGCTTTCCGTGCCGGGGTACATGGGCTTTTTGCCGGGCCAGCCGGTTCAGACCTTGGAAGCTTCATTGACCTCGGCTTCAGACGCCGGCGATCGGGGCGTGGCCGTGATCCTGCCGCCCGGGGAGCAGTGGGCCTACTCCGGAGGCGGCTACACCCTGATGGAACTGCTGGTCGAAGAGGTCACCGGGAGGCCGTTCGCTCAACTGGCCCGGGATCTGATTTTGAGTCCGCTGGGCATGGAATCGAGCAGCTTTGGCGACGATCCCCGGCTGCATGGTCACAAGGCCTGGTCCTACACCGCGGACAACGCCGCCGTGCCGGAATGCCGGTTCACGGCCCTGGCCGCGGCCGGGCTGTGGTCCACGGCCGGGGATTTGGGCCGCTTCGCCGCCGGGTTGACCGCGAGCGGACCGGAGAAAGGAGAGGGCGGTCACAGCCTGGGTTTTGAGCGCTCACTCCTGCGGGACATGCTTTCCCCTCAGCCCGGCGCAAAAAGCGGACTGGTCTTTTCCGGAAGCCGCTGGGGGCTTGGGCTGGGGCTGTTGGATCTCCCGGACGGCCAAGGCTTGTTGGCCTTTCATCCCGGCGACAATCTCCCGGCTTGGCATTCTTTGCTGGCATTCCTGCACGGCCATGAGCCGGACGGCTCCCAGGTACGGGGCCTTGCTGTTTTGACCAATGGCGAACACGGAGACGAACTGGTTCTGGACGTCGTGTGTCTGTGGCTGGCGGCGGTGAGGGTGCGAGGTGTTGCGGAATGTCTGGAGAGGACGCCTTGAGCTAGGTTGAAAAAAACTACAATGAAAAAAAGATGCGGATAAACGTCTTTGTTGCCATTAAATCGATGCCTTAACGCATTCCAAAATGTGTTTTTCGCGGTGCTGTTTGCAGGAGCTTGCCTTTTCTAGATGGCCGGGGTAAATATAGAGAAATTTTTCAGCGACACATTCTTTTTGTACTTTGTACCCAAAATGGGCTCCGGTTTTGCCGGAGCCCATTTTGTTTTTTTGAAAAGAGCAGCATCAAGGAGTTAGATCAATGCTTCGACTTTCCTCGAAAAGAACACAGGCGCTTTACCCAACAAATATTCTTTATCAAAGTCGGTACTGGGCTCAAGTGAAAAAGACAAGTGGACTGGAAACAGTAGCCTACAATATCGTTTTTTCAAATAAATGGAGTGACGTACTCGTGCTTATCCAGCGAAATACCAATAACGACCTGTATGCCTGTATTCCACAGGGGCCTGAGTTTTCCCCGAGAATCGACGAATACGGGCCTTTTCTCGAAGAATTTTCCGAGTCTTTGGTCGACATTTTCGGTCATGGCATTGCCTTTATCCGTTTTGATCTGCCCTGGATGTCTCCGTACGCCGAGGAAATGCGGGAAAATGGGTTGAGTGCCTTTCCCGAGGCTAGGCTTCAGGAATTACGGATGAACATGGGGACGCGAAATTGGAAATTGAAGAAAGCGCCTATGGATATGTCCGTGGCCAGTTCCCTGATCGTGAACATCGATGGTTCGGAGCAAATGATCCTGTCACGCATGAAGCCAAAGACTCGATATAATATCGGCTTGGCCCGACGCAAAGGGATCACGGTTCAACGGACATCCATGGAGAGGCTTCCGGCTTTTTACGATCTTTACCGACAAACAGCGGCGCGAAACGGTTTTTTTATCCACGAGCCTTCACATTTCGCGGCCATGTTTCTTGCTCAAGCGCATTGCCGGAAGCATTCGGAAATCTTCCTGTTGTTGGCTCACCATGGGGTTGATCTTCTGGCCGGAGCAATCGTGGCCGTATCGGGGAGGGTAGCCTACTACCTATACGGTGCTTCCGCAGATATGAAACGCAATCTCATGGCACCGTATCTCCTACATTGGGAAGGAATGCTCTATGCAAGAGAACAAGGATGCACGGCTTACGATATGGGAGGTGTCTCTCCTGGGTTGGATTCGTCTCATCCTTTCCATGGGCTATATCGGTTCAAGACGGGTTTTGGCGGTAGGATCGAGCTGAGATGCGGTTCTTGGGATTACCCAGTTGATCCGGGAAAATACAAGGCGAATCAGCGTCGCACAAAGGGAAGATAAGCCATTTGCCAGAAATAAAGAATAATTTCAGTGGATAGTAAGTCAAATAAGGATAGTGAAAATGATCGATTATCTCAGGGAATGGATCGGGGCCGACGTCAAATCAGAAACCGAGACGGAGGTTTTCGCGGAGCGGTACAATATCTTCAAGGAGTTTTTGGAGAAGAACACCGCCTCGCTTCATGTGATCAACGACATTGAAGACATGATGCTCAATCCCGACTCGTTCGATTACGACGAGGTCGTTGTTTTGTGTGAGCGTCTCGTGGTCATTGTTCGCGATCTTTCATCCGATCTGGATGCGCTGTCCCGAAATCGATTCACGAATCTCAGGAGCGTCGCCGACAGGATCGGCCGGTCCGTTCTCAAGGAGCTGCGGGGACGGCAAAAGCTGGAAAAGAGCAATTGGACCATCTCCCTGGCCAACTTGAGTCGCGAGAAAAGCGCGTTGGTGGGGAACAAGGCGGCCAACTTGGCCGATATTTCAAACAGGGCGCACTTGCCCGCGCCCAAGGGGTTCGCGGTCACGGCCTTCTCGTGTCACCATTTTTTCAAGCAGGCGGGAATCTATGAAAAGGTCAAGCGTCGGCTGCGGCAACTCGACGTCCGGGACATGGAACGTCTCGAAACGGTCTGCGCCGAGATTAAGGTCCTGATTCTCGGCTCGCGGTTGCCCGACGACGTCGCGAGGGCCATCCTTCACGAGGCCCGGGTTTTAGTCGGCGATCTCGGCGCGGATTTGCGTTTCGCCGTTCGCAGCAGCGCCAGCGCCGAGGATTCTCCGTCTTCTTCCTTTGCCGGACAGTACGACAGCTTCTTGAACGTCCCCGTCGACAATCTGCTTGCGGCCTATAAAGAGGTCGTGGCCGGGATGTTCAACCCCAGGGCGGTATTCTACCGGCGTGGCAAGGGATATCGGGACATCGACGATCTGATGAGCGTTCTGTGCGTGGCCATGGTGGATGCTGTGTCCAGCGGTTGCCTGTACACCATTGACCCGAACTATCACGTGGTCGACAACATCTGCGTCAATGCCAACTGGGGCCTTGGGGTGAGCGTCGTGGACGGGTCGGCGAGAACCGACTACTGGCGGATCTGCCGGGAGACCAGGGAGGTTCTGGAGCAGGAGATTGCCGGAAAAGACACCATGCTCATCATGGACAAGGAACAGGGGCTGCGCCTGAGCGAGACGCCCCCGGCCCGGCGGAACGCTCCCTGTCTGACCTCCGAACAGCTCCGCGTCCTGACCGACTACGGGTTGAAGCTGGAAGAGCATTTCGGCACGCCTTTGGATATAGAATGGGCCCTGGATCAAGCCGGCAAGATCATCATCCTGCAAGCCCGCCCCTTGCAAAGGGTCACGGACGATATGCCCGTCGAAGAGCTGGGGAGGGACGTCCACGTGCCCAGAGAGCGGGTTCTGATCCACGCGGGCATGACCGCCGCCCCCGGCGCGGCCAGCGGCCCGGCGTATATCCTGGAGGATGATCAAAGCCTGGCCGACATTCCTGAAGGCTCCATCCTCGTGGCTCGCCAGACATCACCGAACCTTGTTCCGGCCATGAGCAGGGTCAAGGGGATCGTGACGGATGTGGGCAGCGTCACCGGTCACATGGCTTCCGTGGCCAGGGAGTTCAAGATTCCGACCCTGGTCGGGATCGAAACCGGGACGCGGACCATTCAAGCCGGGGACATCATTACCTTGGACGCCACCCGCAGGACCATTTACAAGGGAGAAGTGCCCGCCGTCATCCGGCAAAAGGCTCCGGCCAACCTGATCGCGGACAGTCCGGTCCATATCCGTGTTCGCGGGGTGTTGAACAAGGTCGTTCCGCTGAACCTGCTCGACCCGCGAAGCGCGGAGTTCACCCCGGAGGGCTGCGCCACGTTGCACGACGTGATTCGTTTTGCCCACGAAATGGCGATGCGGGAGATGTTTCACCTGGGAGACGGGCTCAGGGGCCGAGCCGGGGCCGGACGGATCGGAAAGAAGCTGCGCGATACGCCCCTGAACGCCTATGTCCTGGACCTGGGCGGAGGGATCGAACGGACGGGGAACTCTGAAAAAAATGCGGACGAGGTCGCCGTGGAGGAGATCGCCTCGGTGCCGTTCCAGGCCCTGCTCAAAGGCGTGACCCATGAAAAGGTGCGTTGGTCCGGCCCGATCCGGCTGAACATGCGGGGGCTCTTGGCCGTGGTCGCGGAAGGCGTGCTCAACGATCCGCACTTTCACGGAGGCCTGGGAGAGCCCAATTACGCCATTATTTCCAAAAGGTATCTCAATTTCAACGCCCGGCTCGGCTACCACTTCGCGACCATCGACTCCTTTTGCTCCGAGCAGGTCAACTCCAACTACGTGACCTTCTCGTTCAAAGGCGGTGCAGCGGACGTGGGACGGCGGACGAGACGAGCCGAACTGATGGCCCTGATCCTCAAAAGGATGGGGTTTCGGGTCGAGCACAAGGGCGACCTGCTCAAGGCTGAAATGCGAAAATACGATGTGGGGCGACTAACGGAGAAGCTGGACCTTATCGGGCGTCTGTTAGGCTCCGTGCGGCTGCTGGACATGGTCCTGACCGACGATGGAGAACTTCAGTGGTATGCGGAGGAATTCTTCAAAGGTAACTATACATTTGAACAACAGTCTTCGCGAGTTTTGGGTCGCTGATGTTCACACGGAGCTGAATTATAGTGGACTCCATATTTCGGACAAGTGGCTCGGCAGGATATATGGTAGAAAGGTGGGCTCATCTCCCACCTTTCAGGCTTTGCCCTGGGCGGGTTTCTGCTGTTCGCGGGCACCGCGGCCGTTTCCTCCGAAGCCTTGGACGGGGCCGTGTGGTTCAATGGTCGTACGTGCGGACCCGGTTCCAGGGGCGGATGCCGATGAGGGGCATCCCGGTCCTGGTTTTGAAGCTCTTCTCGGTTAAACTGAAAAGCCACGATCAAATTCATAATTTTGACATGCGGTTTTCGGCGCGGTAAAGTTTACAAATGCGTGTGCTGTTTGCAAGGGTGCTTGTTTTGCTCGTCCTGCTGACGACCTCTTTTGCCGCAAGTGGGGCAGGGGCTGTTGTTTCGGCGTTGCTTCACCCTGCTGACGTGGACTCCTGCTGCATGCCGTTCAGCCCTGATGTCAGCCCTGATGAGCCCGCGAACCCAACCCCATGCACGGAGCAGGGGTGTCTCTGTCTTTTTTGCCTGAAACTGCTCACGTCCTTCCTTCCCGAGGCCACCCTTGGCCTTCCGTTGACAATCACCTTCGCCCGCCCGCCCTTTGCGCGCCCTCCCTCGGACTTGGTCCGTCGTATCGACTTCCCTCCTGAACTTTCCTGATCTTGTTTGCTCGTAACTGCTCAGCACATTTTGTGTCCGCTCTTGCTCCGGCAATCGGGGTCGGTGCTTCGCTCTCGGATTCGGAATCGAAACAGGAATTTTGAACGCATCCCCGCGTTTTGACCCCGATCCCGATTCCGACCCCGGCAACGGCATTACTCCGTGCTGCGTGTTGAAAAAAACTTTGGCAACAGTCTATAAAAAACACCAATTGCCGCGTTGCTGCGATTGGGTGTTTTTTTCTGACTGCTATGGGAGGTCAATCCGCATGGCTTCTACGGATAGCATGAATAATCCAGGCTGGAACATTCTCTTTCTGGCTTGGCTGCTGACCATTGCGTCCGCACTGACGAGCATTTTCTTCAGTGCCGTGATGCAACTGCCCCCGTGCGTTCTCTGCTGGTACCAGCGCATCTTTCTCTTTCCCTTGGCGTTCATATTCACCACGGGTCTCTTTTTCTGCGACAAGAGCGTGGTGCGCTACGCCCTGCCTCTGGCAGGCGCGGGCTGGCTCGTGGCCCTGTACCAAAATCTGCTTGTTTACGGGATAGTCCCGGAGAGCATCAAGCCGTGCAGTCAGGGGGTCTCCTGCACGGAGAGTTATTTCGACCTCCTCGGTTTTCTGACGATTCCCGTGCTCTCATTCATGGCTTTCACGATCATTCTAGTGCTACTGTACACCTTCAATAGGAGAATTTCACAATGAGGAAACAATATCTCGTTGCCGCCGCCGGTCTGCTCCTGGGTCTGCTCTTCATCATCGCAACCCATGTCTACCAGACGCAGCAAGCCCAGAAGCTGGACTTTCTGGCCCGGGAAGACGCCGAAGTCTTTGTCCGGCCTCATTCACCCACCCTGGGCAGCCCGGATGCCCGGGTCACCCTGGTGGAATTCATGGACCCGGCCTGCGAGACATGCGCCGCGTTCTCTCCCTTTGTGAAGAAACTGATGGACGACAATCCCGGCAAAATCAGGCTGGTTTTGCGATACGCTCCGTTCCACGACGGGGCCGATGATTTCGTGCGCATCCTCGAAGCAGCGGGCAATCAGGGCAAATACTGGGAAACGCTGGACATCATGTACCAGAGCCAGGGCCACTGGGCCAGCCACCAGAATCCGCAACCGCATCTGCTCTGGAACTTCGTGGCCATGGCCGAAGTGGACCTGGACATGGTCAGAAACGACATGAACGAACCAAGAATCCAGCGCATCCTGGAGCAGGACATTGTCGACGCCAGGGCGCTCAACGTCACCAAAACCCCAGGCTTTTTCGTCAACGGCAAACCCTTGACGACCTTTGGCTTCAAGCAGTTGCAGCAACTGGTGGAGTCGGAAATCGCGCGGATGTACCCACAGTGAGCCGACGCTGAAAAAGGAGCGGAGACGATACCGTGTCCCAGGACAAACCGTCCGATGACACGGCATCGTCACCGCCACGCCCAGCATGAACAGCAGGACCAAGGATAGGCCCATGACCACCGCGGTTCAGGCATGAGTTTGAAATCCATGCCGCAGCCCCCGGCGATGAAGGTCAGGGGGGCCATAACTCTGAACAGCAGGACAAACTCCTAATGCTCCCCTGGGCCTACGCAACGCCTCTCGACGGACCTTGAAACGAACAGGGTTCAGATACGATTGCTTCCACTTAAAATGTCGTTTAACTGAGTGTTGAAAAAGTCCTTATCCACAGTCCGTTTAAAAATCCCAAGTGCAAGGAGCAAAAAAAGTTCAAGGTCGAAGCGTATTTATTCATACGTGAGAGTTTGTACTTTTTGTAGCGACGCAGCAATTGGGAGTTTTTCAACGGACTGTTAAAGGCTTCAACATTTAGGGATGATTTAGAACCTGTTGACATTTCCAGAGTTGAACCGCCCACTTCGCTCAGGGCGTGAAGGTCGCGAAGAAGCTTATCCTTGGCGTACCTCGGGCCTTGAGCGACCAACGGAAGCGGGCGGTCCGTTTCTTCATCCGAGGTTAAAACAATTTTGTGTTCACGGTGCATCCATCATTTCCTCCGAGGTTGGCTTTATGTCCCGCATTTTTGGGCGATCATATGGCTGCCGTATAAAGCTAACCTCAGTACAACGCATAATGCTGACCTCGGCGTCAAGAAATATCTGGCATGTGTTTCTTAATAGCCTGAAATAGTAGAATAAGTGTCGGTTGTTTTTTCGGAAAATGCTTGCAAATCAGCAGGTGTTAAGGCCGGGAATTTTGAGGTACGGAATTATGTGAGTTCCGCATAATAACACTGTTATACAATCCAATACTAAGTCAATAGATCACAATTGTATTCTTTGGATATAAAACATCATGAATGATCAATATGACATTATTAAAGAGGGTCAGACGGAAGATAAAGAGTTAATCATCTTGTGTGGAGTATGTAAAACTGAAACTACACACATCGTTTTAAAATCGATTAGCCATCATTATGGCAACGAAGCCGTCGATGGAAGGACAGAGTATCAGATAGTCCAGTGCCAGGGCTGCAAGTGTCCATCTTTTCGTGATGAAGGTGTCTTTTCTGAGGATTGGGATCCAGGAACTGGTCCAAACGTTAGGGTCCACATTTATCCGGAAAGATCTTCTCAAATGTTGGATTTAAAACACTTCTATGAGATTCCTCCCAATTTAAGCCAGATTTATGAAGAAATAATTGCGTGTTTTAATCAAGGTAACAGAATTTTATGTGCTGCTGGGTTAAGATCTTTAATTGAGGGAATATGCTCAGTCAAAGGAATTAAAAAGGGTCTTGTTGAATACAAGGACAAAAGTGGAAAAATTATACAAAAACAAGACAATGGATTATGGGGTAAAATTTCTGGTTTGTCAGAAAACGGAATACTAACAAAAAATAATGCTGAATTCTTGAATAATTTTAGATTCTTAGGAAATGATGCATTGCATAATCTTTCGGCTCCATCCAAAGAAGAGTTGCGAATTTCAATTGAAATAGTTGAACATATACTCGAGAACATTTTTGAAATAGAAAAAAAAGTAGAGCGGCTTAAAAAACATATGGATAAAAGAAGAATTAAATAATCAAGATCAATATATGATATGAAGTTTTAAAAACTGATTTAATAAAAAATGTCACTAGTGTCCCAATGTTTTTCATCAATCAATGCTTAACAATCTGTAAAATATGACTTTTTATTCTTTTTTGGCTGTTACCGATTTGAACATCCAGCAGCTCGCACCTTATACCTCTTGCTACTTTTTTCAGGAGGTATGCGGTGTTAACTGGAAAGCTCATATTTTCTCAGATCATGGAATATTTGCCGTTGCACATGTTTAGGCGAATTGTTCAACGCTACGATGGAAACCGGAAAGTTCATCAGTTTTCCTGCCTCGACCAGTTTCTATGCATGGCTTTTGCACAATTGACCTACCGAGAGAGCCTCAGAGATATCGAGGCCTGTTTACGTTCCCAACAAGGCAAGCTTTACCACATGGGAATTCGTGCTCAGGTCTCCAGGAATACCTTAGCCAATGCCAACAAAGTCCGAGACTGGAGAATTTATGCGGACATTGCTCAAAACCTAATTCAGATCGCCCGCAACCTTTATATCGACGACGAATTCGATCTCGAATTGCAAAATACCGCCTACGCCTTGGATTCAACAACCATAGATCTATGCCTTGCAATGTTTCCCTGGGCCAATTTTCGCAAGTCGAAGGGGGCTATCAAACTACACACATTGCTGGACCTACGAGGGAATATTCCGACTTTTATCCACATATCCGACGGAAAGCTCCACGACGTCAACGTGTTGGATATACTGCCAATCGAGGTTGGATCGTTTTATGTCATGGATCGAGGTTACGTAGACTTCAGGCGTCTTTATGCTTTTTCCCAAAGAGCAGCCTTTTTTGTAATCCGGGCCAAAGCAAATCTTCAATACGACAGGATCTATTCTCACCAGGTCGATCGAACAACAGGTCTGATTTGCGACCAATCCGTAGTGCTAACTGGCTATTATCAATACAAGAATTATCCAGAAAAGTTACGCAGGGTGAAATACAAAGATCCGGAAAGCCAAAAAACATACGTATTTTTAACCAACAATTTTGTTCTCCCAGCATTCACTATCACAGAGCTATACCGTTATCGTTGGCAAGCGGAGCTGTTTTTTAAGTGGATAAAGCAAAATTTGCGCATAAAGCGTTTCTATGGAAACTCAACCAATGCGGTCAAAACGCAAATCTGGATCGCGATTTCGACATTTTTGATTGTTGCCATCATGAAAAAAGAACTCAAAATCAATGCTTCACTCTACACAATTCTACAGATTTTGAGCGTGAACATCTTCGAACGAATTCCATTATTACAGATAGTTGGAAATTGCAGCTACGAAAACGAAATCACGTCGAGCACTAAGCAGCTGAGTTTGTTTGGTTAAACGTTGGGACACTAGTGAAAAAATGTATAACAACCTGGGTGCAGGGGACGCTTTTCGCTGCGCTACAAGCGCCCCTGACCCGTGACGTTGGGCATCAAAGAAAACCTAAATCAGCGGTTTGACGTACGTTAGAGTGACGGAAAGTCCGCAGCCTTAAGAGATACATCCGCAATGACGGAAATTCCAAAACGCTTAGCCCCAAAAAGTGACGTGTTAAGGCGGCTTTACCTGCTGGCCGGCAATCAGTGCGCTTACCCCGATTGTAACCACCCAATCATTCTGCAAGACGGGACGTATGTCGGAGAACTTTGCCATATTCGTGCAGCGGAGAGTGGCGGCGAGCGGTTTGATGAGACCCAAACTAATGAAGACCGCAGGTCTTTTGAAAACTTGTTGTTCTTGTGTCATGACCACCACGTAATTACAAACGATGTCAGCTTGTACCCACCTGAGCGAATGGAAGAAATAAAAAGCAAACACGAATCCAATTTCGCGAAAGGCATTGCTGGACTCGAGCGTGCTGAAGGAATTGAAATTTCTGATTCTATAGTTGCATTTGGTGGAACCGGAGGGTCTTCAATTGCGGCGGGCGGAGGTGGTGGTGCGGCAATCGGCGATGGGGCGCGGGCAGGAGACGGAGGGCCAGGCGGACGCATCACAAATTTCGGAGAATTGGATCTAGAGGCTTTGATTAACGCCGTTCCGGACGATGATCGGAATATTGGATCAGGTGGTCGCGGTGCTACAGCTGTCGGGGATGGGGCTGTGGCTGGTGACGGAGGTGGTGGGGGAGATTCCGTGGTTAGTTTGCTAAGCGGCGAAATGATGCAGCGCATCGGTGTTGAGAAAATTCATGTGCGGGTTGGAACGGGAGGCTTAGCCAGCGGGAATGATGGCCAGCCCACTGGTTATGACCTAATTGATGATAGAGGAAATATACTAGTTTCCGTGAATGCGCCGGGTGGTAAGTCTGGTGGGCAGCCTAAAGGGAGCTTGAATGGCGATCAGGCCTACAACAGCATTTCGACCGAAATATCAAAGACTTTCGTCAAGGCGGCATTTTTCTCAAATTCGGTCGAAGTGCACGAATCCGGGCTCTTTTCGGTTTTGTCTGGCGGTTGGGACTTCTTTTCCTCCAACATATTCCCGTTAAAACCGGTATGGCCGTTGCTCGTACATTTGGCTATCGGAGGTGTTCAACCAGGTGGGGTCCTGGGCCTTTCAATTGTTTTAATCAATCCGGATCAAACGGAGGTTGAGTTGGAAGAAATCGATGTCACACGCGATAGCACCGCGAGTAGTCCATCAACGTTGATTTTTCGTTTGCTTAAGCCAGAAATTACCTGTCCAGGGGTATGGGTGTTTTCCATACGCTCAGCTGATCGAGAACTCTCCAGGGTACCTATCGAAGTCAGGAAGGCTAAATGATCGTGGGAGCGTTGATGCCCAACAAATCGCTGCAGGTGACGTTTGACCCGCCACCCATTTTTGCTGTCGCAAGAACGGGCGTCGCCTCAAACGGACCTGAGCTCAGGCGTTCCCGCGACGCTTCCGCGTCGCGGGAACGGGCCGGGGCTGACTGCGTCCATCCGGTTGCCCTCGCCGCGGAAGCCGCGTCGAGAACAACCGGCTGGACCGGACTTCGGCCTGTCCTTCCGCAAGCGAGCTTGCTCCAGAACAGGCCGAAGCCGGTCAGCCCCGGCCCGTTAGCTGCAAAGATTAGAGGATTTTATAGATGAAACCATCAGACAGAATTAACCTTATTAAAGAAATATCTGCATTTCTAGGAAAAGAAAATTGGACGCTGATTGATCTAACTCTAAAACAATTCAAATTTCCATGGTCTGATCAATGGAACGGAAATAGCACCGAAGATTATATAATTGATATGATCAGTAACGCAGAAGATCAATCCTTAGTGGATTTAGCAAAACATCTTGGAGTTGTTACTGAGCTTGAGTCTTCTGAACAACCGGCATTCTGGTCTCCAAATCAACCACGTATTTTTTTGAGCCATCTTGCAACTGAAAAAAGATCTTTAAAAATTTTTAAAGCGGAGCTGGGGAAATATG
The DNA here is from genome assembly GCF_003046795.1 of Desulfonatronum sp. SC1. NCBI lineage: Bacteria > Pseudomonadati > Thermodesulfobacteriota > Desulfovibrionia > Desulfovibrionales > Desulfonatronaceae > Desulfonatronum > Desulfonatronum sp. SC1. The sequence continues at coordinate 24,618 of NZ_PZKN01000040.1, forward strand.
GACTCGCATGTTTCGTCGCTCATGAAGATATAGAACCTACAAAAGAATGGCAGTCAGAAATTGAGATTGCCTTGACCACGATGGATGCACTTGTAGCATACCTGACACCAGGATTTAATGAAAGTAAATGGACGGATCAAGAAATTGGTGTTGCAATTGGGCGTAAGGTCCCAATTGTTCCATTGAAAGTTGGAATTGATCCTTATGGGTTCATCGGTAAGTATCAAGCCCTTCAAGCAAAAGACCGCATGCCAAATGAAGTTGCACGAGAGATCGTTGAACTATTGGCTGCAAAGCCTCAGATTGCATTTAAAATATCAAACGCCTTGGTCGAGCGCCTTGAAGATTCATCATCTTGGGCAGAGTCAAAACGAGTAATGGATTTAATAGAAAAATGCCGTCAATTTTCCGATGAGGTTCTTGAGAGGCTCAAGGCTGCACCAAAAGATAATTCACAAGTACGTGATGCTTGGGGTGTTCCTGAGCGAATTAAAACCATTGTAGAAAAAATTAGCAGCTAACCATGCTCTTGCAGCGGATCGCAAGGAACCGCGCCCGCTGAAGAGCCGCGTTCCCGCGACGCATCCGCGTCGCGGGAACGGGCCGGGGCTGACTGCGTCCAGTCGGTTGCCCTCGCCGCGGATGCCGCGTCGAGAACAACCGACTGGACCGGACCTCGGCCTGTCCTTCCGCAAGCGAGCTTGCTCCAGAACAGGCCGAAGCCGGTCAGCCCCGGCCCGTTATGCGTCTCGATTGATAATGTGACATGAAAAATACAGATAAAATCTTGCTAGTAAAGATACTCACTATAGATCGGGTAGACGGATTTTTGGATGGGAATATTTATATGAATTCGGACGCATATTTTTCAAAAATCGACCAGAGTGACGCAGCTCGATTTGATGCAGATGAAGATGTAGATGAAGCTTTACAGGTAAAAGAACTTGCTATACGAAACGATGAAGGTGAATATGTTCCTATTGGCGGCATAATAAATCCTATCCGCTGTAGATATGGAAGCAGAGAGCACCTGAACATATTTTGTTTGCATATGATCGTGGATCTGCCGGAATATGATTTTGATGAAAGAAACATACAGTTTGGTGAGGCTGCAATCGTAATTCGAGATGCCAAAGAGTTTACTAATCGAATGCGTTCCGCCTCTGAAGCGCTCGGACGCAAGATTCATCATGGCCCCGTAACATATCTAAATAAAACCACGCACCACGGCGTTATTGGTCCTTTTAGGAAATTTGATGAATTCGCGTATCAGAGTGAATTTCGCTATGTATTGCACAAAGGCGATGGGAATACAACCACGGTAAAACTTGGCGACATTCGAGATATTTGTTTTTCGATACCATCGAAAGATATTCCTAAACTTATACATAGGAAAGGCGCGGGATAGGGTGTGTACACCGACGCATAACAAAACTAATGCAGCCGACGCAAAAGCCGCGCGGCTGATTAGCGCCGTTCCCGCGACGCATCCGCGTCGCGGGAACGGCGCCGGGGCTGACTGCGTCCAGTCGGTTGCCCTCGCCGCGGATTCCGCGTCGAGAACAACCGACTGGACCGGACTTCGGCCTGTCCTTCCGCAAGCGAGCTTGCTCCAGAACAGGCCGAAGCCGGTCAGCCCCGGCCCGTTCTGTGCAATGCCGCTAAGGAGAGAAAATGTTTGAAGAGTTGGAAAGGATCAACGAACGGCCTGAACCGTTCCAATTTTATACCGCGAGAGATCTCTGGACTGATGAGCATACGTCAGCCCAGATGCTCTCTTGCCACCTCAATGAGGCCATCGACCTCTCTTCGCGAAATGCACAGTTCATCAACGGATCGGTGGAGTGGATCGTTTCCCGCTTTAACATCGGCAAGGATACCAAGATCGCCGATTTCGGCTGCGGTCCAGGATTGTACGTAACGAGTTTAGCCAAGCGCCAGGCGAATGTGACAGGCATAGATTTCTCGAGAAGGTCTATCGAGTACGCAAGGGCGGTCGCGGCCAGCGAGCATCTGAACATCAACTACGTGACGCAGAATTACCTGGACTTTGAGACAGAAGACCGGTTCGACCTTGTCCTTATGGTCATGTGCGACTTCTGCGCCCTCAGCCCTACCCAAAGAAGAGGGATTCTGAGCAAATTCCACAAAATCCTAAAGCCGGGCGGTTCGGTACTCCTTGATGTGTATTCGCTGGCGGCATTTGACCAACGGGAAGAGGCCGTGACATGCGAAGTGAACCTCCTCAACGGATTCTGGTCACCAAACAAGTACTATGGATTTCTAAATTCTTTCAAATACGACGAAGAAAAGGTTGTGCTTGACAAGTACACGATTGTCGAATCCGATCGCACCAGAACGGTGTACAACTGGCTGCAATATTTTGCTCCTGAAGAACTTGAGAGGGAGTTTGTGGAGGGCGGCTTTTGCATTGAGACGCTCTATTCAGACGTCGCCGGAACCCCGTACGATCGAAATTCGAGCGAATTTGCGGTCATCGCCAAGAGGGCATAGCCCGTCACAGAACAATGCCATGCACTCGGACGGGAATTCCGCTCCGCTCCATTCCCGCCGGTGATGCGCGACTTACAAAGCAAGGGAGAGTGAGCAGCAATGATCGCCAGAGAATGGAAATGTTTGGTGCCTGAAGACCACAGCGAGAGGTTCACGGCCTATCTGTATGAAACTGGCGTCAAGGATTCATCGGCAACACCCGGTTTTTTCGGCGCTCAGATATTCCGTCGGTCTCTGACAGGACTTTAACCGCATCGCGCCAAATCCAGCCTTTTCCGCAATAATTTCTGCATGTTAACCTGGCCCTTTGCGTAAGACCCTACTGATATCTCTGCTTTTTTGTCAAAAAAACGTTTAATTTTATA